>DRMK01000257.1 GCA_011322575.1 Gammaproteobacteria bacterium | reverse complement strand
GGTTGATCCCCAGATCGCGCTGCAGGTGACGGATGGTCAACGCCCGCTGCAGGCTCACTGCGGGAAAGCGGTACTGGCCCGCCGGAGTGGTTACCGGCTCCAGCACCCCCTCATCCACCAGCTCCAGGATCCACTCGGCATGGACCGCGCAGGCGTGGCACAGTTCGGCCAGGGTTACGGTGTTCTCCTCATCCAGCAGCATTCCGGTCAGAACCGGCAGCATCTCGTTGCTCATGGCTAAACCCCCAGCTTGGCGCGCGGATTGAAGGTCATCTCCCGCTCCATCTTGCGGTAGAGCTCCCTGGCCCGTGCGTTGTCCGCTGGGGGAAGCGCGATCTGGAGCACCACATATAGATCACCCGCCGGTCTGCCGGGGATACCGCGCTCCTTCAGGCGCAGCTTGCGGCCGCTACCGGAGTTGGGAGGGATGCTCAGATCCACCACCCCGCCCGGCGTGGGAACCTTCACCTTCGCTCCCAGCGCGGCTTCCCAGGGGGCCAGAGGCAGATCCAGATAGAGATCACGCTCCTCCACGTGGTAGAAGGGGTGGGGTTTGAACTCTACCTCCAGATAGAGATCACCCGCCGGGCCGCCACCCATGCCGGGAGCGCCCTGCCCCGCGAGCCGGATCCGCTGTCCCTGCCGCACTCCCTTGGGGATATGCACCTTGAGAGTCCGCTGCCTGGTACGCAGGTGGCCGCGTGCATCCAGCTCGGGGAGCTGCAGGGTGATGGTACGGTTGGCGCCGTGGAAGGCATCCTCCAGATCGATGAGGATCCTGGCATGGTGATCCTCCCCCCTGGCATGATAGGCGGCATGCCTCTCGCCGCCCCCCGCGAAACCCCGCCCGAACAGGGCGTCGAAGAAGTCGCTGAAGGCGGAGGTGTCGCCGGCGGTGAATCCTCCGCCGCGAAACTCGAATCCGGCATCCCACCCCGGCGGGGGATGGAACTCTTGGCCCGCCTTCCAGTTGGCCCCCAGCCGATCGTAGGCGGCCCGTTTTTCCGGATCCTTGAGCACCTCGTATGCCTCGCCTACCTCCTTGAAACGGGCCTCCGCATCCGCCTCCTTGCTTACATCGGGATGATACTTGCGCGCCAGCCTGCGATAGGCGCGCTTGATCTCCTCCTGGGAGGCGTCACGCGCCACACCCATGATCTCGTAGTAGTCTTTGAACTCCATCTATGCTCCTCTTCGGGGGAACGTGGCCCTGTCGACTCGGTGAAACGCCGCGCGAGCCCACCCTCCAGCGGTTTTTTTTGCCAACTTCTTTTCGTACAGATCCATAGAAGTAATAGTGGTGATTGAACCGATTTCAACCGAAAGCGGCAAGCCGTTGCCGGGAAAGCTCCGGCGACAGGTTGGCGCGGCCGCGGCATCGTGCTAAGTTTGTCCGGTTGATCGTTCTTGCCGGAACCCCGGCGAGGGTCTTTTTGCAGGCAGGAGGCTTTCATGCAGCAGAATCTGTTTTCCACCATCGGACTGATTGGCAAGTATAGCGACTCCGGTGTGGAGGAGACCCTCACCGGGCTGGTCGGATATCTGCGGCAGCGCGAGCGGAAGATCCTGCTGGACGAGGCTACGGCGGAGGTGGTCCCGGGGCTGGGCCTGGAGACCGCCAGCCGTACCGAGCTGGGCAGGTCCTGCGATCTGGTGATCGTAGTGGGCGGGGATGGCACCTTGCTGAACGCGGTGCGCTCCCTGGCCGGCCACAGCGTGCCCCTGCTCGGCATCAATCTCGGCCATCTCGGATTTCTGGCGGACATCTCACCGGACTGTATGGCGCACTGTCTCGACGAGGTGCTCGCCGGCAACTACCAGGAGGAGGAGCGCTGCCTGCTGCATGCTGCCATCACGCGTGACGGAGAGGTGATCTCGGAGAGCAGCGCCTTCAACGACGTGGTGGTCCACAAGTGGGATATAGCGCGCATGATCGAGATGGAGACATCCATCAACGGGGTCTATGTCAACACCATCCGGGCGGACGGGTTGATCGTCTCCACCCCCACCGGTTCCACCGCCTACGCCCTGTCCGGGGGCGGCCCGATCCTCTATCCTAGCCTGGAGGCGCTGGTGCTGGTCCCCATCTGTCCCCACACCATGAGTAACCGGCCCATCGTGGTGCACAGCAGCAGTACCGTGGAGGTGGTGGTTGCGGAGCAGAGCCAGCCTTATGCGCAGGTCACCTGCGACGGACAGGTCAACCTGGGACTGACCGCCGGGGACCGGGTGGTCATCCACACCAATCCCGAGCCGGTGCGCCTGATCCACCCCGCGGGACACGACCACTTCGAGCTGCTGCGCGCCAAGCTGCACTGGGGCCGGCGCCTCGCCTAACGGTGCAAGGATGCTGACCGCCCTGCAGATACGCGATTTTGCTCTCGTGGAGCAGGTGGATCTGGAGCTGCAGCAGGGGATGAGCGTACTGACCGGCGAGACCGGGGCCGGAAAATCCATCCTGCTGGATGCGCTGGGTTTGTGCCTGGGCAACCGGGCGGACAGTGGCCTGATCCGCCACGGGGCGAAACGCGCGGAAATCGGCATCGAATTCGAGCTGGGGGACCGGCCGGAGGTGTGGCAATGGTTGGTGGAGCACGACCTGGAAGAGGAGACCGCCTGCCAGATCCGCCGCGTGATCACCAGCGACGGCCGTTCCAGGGGTTACATCAACGGGCGTCCGGCCACCCTGCAGCAGATGCGGGAGCTGGGGGAGATGCTGGTGGACATCCATGGACAGCACGAGCACCAGTCCCTGATGCGCCGCGGCATGCAGCGCCAACTGCTGGATGGCTACGGCGGGCATCGGCAGCCGCTGGAACGGCTGGCGCAGCTGCGGCGGCGCTGGCAGGAGCTGAACGAACGGCTGGCGCGGTTGCAGGGAGCGGGCCAGGAGCGGGACGCACGCATGGATCTGCTGCGTTACCAGATCCAGGAGCTGGAGGCGCTTTCCCTGGCGCAGGGTGAAGTGGCCGAACTGGAGCGGGAGCACCACCGCCTGGCCAACGCCAGCCAGCTGCTGGGGGAGTGCCGGCAGGCGCTGGAGCTGCTCCACGAGAGCGAGGAGGGCTCGGTTTCCACCCTGCTGGCGCGCATAGTCCGGCTGCTGGAGCCCCTGCAGGAGATGGACGAATCCCTGCGGGGGGTGCTGGAGCTGCTGAACGGGGCGTCCATCCAGGTGGAGGAGGCGGCGGGCGAGCTGCACCGCGGCATCGCCGCCATCGAACTCAATCCGCAGCGCCTGCAGTGGGTGGAGGAGCGTCTGGCCACCATCCACCAGCTGGCCCGCAAGCACCGCCTGGAGCTGGAAGAGCTGCCCGCCCTGTTGCCGCAACTGCAGCAGGAGCTGCTGGAGCTGGAGCAATCCGAAACACGCTCCCGGGAGCTGCGTGACGAGTTGAACGCCCTCCTCGCGGAGTACGATGAGGTAGCGTCCGAGCTGACCGGCCGCCGCCGCGAGGCGGCGCGCAGGCTGGGCAAGGCGGTGACCGGCAACATGCAGCAGCTAGGAATGGAGGGGGGGCGGTTCGAGATCCGGCTGGTTCCGCAGGAATCGGGCGAGCCCTCGGCCTTCGGGCGGGAGCAGGTGGAGTTCTGGGTGGCCGCCAATCCGGGCCAGCCGCTGCAGCCCCTTGCGAAGGTGGCATCCGGCGGCGAGCTGGCGCGAATCAGCCTGGCGATCCAGGTGGTTACGGCGCAGAGCGCCAGCATCCCCACCTTGGTATTCGACGAGGTGGATGTAGGGATCGGGGGCGGAGTCGCCGAGATAGTGGGGCGCCAGCTGCGGACTCTGGGGCGCCACTGCCAGGTGATCTGCGTCACCCATCAGCCGCAGGTGGCAGCCCAGGCCCACCACCACCTGCTGGTGAGCAAGCAGAGCGGCGATGGGGGGACCAGCACGGCTGTCCACCCCCTGAGCCGGGAGCAGCGCGTGGAGGAGCTGGCCCGGATGCTGGGAGGGGTGAAGATCACCGGACAGACCATCTCCCACGCCCGCGAGATGATGGAGCGCGGACAGGCTTCCGGCTGAGCGCCTCAGCCCGAAAGCGCGCGGGCGGTTGGCGCGTCACCGCCGCGCACCCTCGTCCTTGACAGGCTGGATCCCCGTCGCATACTGGGATGGTAGGGGGTTGATACGCGCCGAGGGCCGCTTCGCCACCGATAGCCGATTGGATGCAGCAACCTGATTCCCCCTACGCCAACCACCCTCTGACGGGCATGCCGTCGGGCGAGGAGGATTGCTGCGCCCCCCATGCGGGCAGGTGATCCACACGGTCTCTTGTCCGGATCTGTTGAAAAGCGAACCGTCACCGCGGTAGGACCCATGAGTATGGATGAGTTGCTCTCCCTGGCCGTTGCGCTGGCAGTGGGACTGTTGATCGGAACCGAGCGCGGCTGGCACGAGCGCTCCGGGGAGGAGGGCAGCCGTATCGCCGGGATCCGCACCTTCGGTCTGATCGGCCTGCTGGGTGGGCTCTGGGCGCTGGTGGCGCAGCAGCTGGGGGAGCTGCTGCTGGGGGTGGCCTTTGCCGCTTTTGCGATTCTGGTCATGGTGGCCTACGCGCGGGCGGTCGCGCTGCGCCACGACGTTGGTATCACCACCGTCATGGCCGCGTTGGTAACCTTTGCCTTGGGCGCGCTGGCCGTGCGTGGCCAGATGGGTGTTGCGGCGGCGGTGGCGGTGGTTACCGCCTCTCTGCTGAGTCTCAAGCCGGTCCTGCACCGCTGGTTGCGTCACCTGGAGCCGTCCGAGCTGTATGGTGCCCTCAAGCTGCTGCTGATCTCGGTGGTGCTGCTGCCGGTACTGCCCAACCGGGGGTATGGCCCGTGGCAGGCGCTAAACCCCTACGCCATCTGGTGGCTGGTGGTGTTGATTGCCGGTCTCTCCTTTGCCGCCTACTTCGCCATGAAGATCGGCGGGACCCGCAAGGGAATCATGTTGACCTCGTTGCTCGGCGGGATGGTCTCGTCCACCGCCGTCACCCTGAGCTTCTCGCGTCTGGGACGTAACGGTGATCTCTGCCGGCTGCTTGCAGCGGGAGTCGTGGCCGCCTCTGCCACCATGTTCCCGCGTATCCTGCTGGAGGTGGCGGTGGTCAATCCGGCCCTGCTTCCCCATCTGCTGTTGCCCATGGGAACCATGACGCTAGTGGCCTATGGCGGGGCCTGGTGGCTGTGGCGCAGCAACAGAGACGGCAGCAACGTTACGCAACCCCCGCTGCGCAACCCGTTCGAGCTGTTGCCGGCACTGCAGTTCGGTCTGCTGCTGGCGCTGATCATGCTCGCGTCGCGTGCGCTCTATGCCTGGTTTGGAGAGAGGGGTATCTATCTGTTGACGGCGCTGTCCAGCATCGGAGATGTGGACGCCATTGTACTCTCCCTTGCCCGCATGGCGCATGGTGAGCTGGAGGGGGAGCTTTCCATTCGCGCTATCGTCTTGGCGGCGATGGTGAACACTCTGGTCAAATGGGTGCTGGTATTCGCTGTGGCGGGGCGCGTCATGGGATGGCGCGTCGGTGCCGTGCTCGGCCCGGTTTTGCTGGGCGGAGCGGTTTCCCTCTGGGCAGTGGCTACCGGATCCATATGGTCTTGGCATTGACGAACTCATGTATCCCGTGGTGCGAGAGCTCGCGGCCATAACCTGACGCCTTTATACCACCGAACGGCAGGCGCGGGTCGCTCTTCACCATGCCGTTGACGAAGCAGCATCCGGACTGGATCCGGCGCGCCAGCCGTTCGCCCCGCGCCGGGTCCGCCGTCCAGACGCTGCCGCCAAGTCCAAAACGGCTGCTGTTGGCGATCTCCAGCGCCTGCTTCTCATCCCGTGCCCGGATGATGCTGGCCACCGGGCCGAACAGCTCCTCGTGGTAGGCGCGGGTCTCCGGGGTCACCCGGTCCAGGATCGATGGCAGGTAGAAGGCCCCAGGCCCCTCGAGGGGGGCGCAGCCGGTTACGGCGACCGCCCCCTGCGCGATGCTGTCCATTACCTGCCGGTGCAGTTCGTCGCGCAGGTCGGTGCGCGCCATGGGGGCCAGGGTGGTTTCGTCCTGCATCGGATCGCCGGGACGCAGCGCCTCCACGGCGCTCCGGAACCTCTCCAGAAAGGTGTCGGCGATCTTTTCCAGCACGATGAACCGCTTGGCGGCGATGCAGCTCTGCCCGGCGTTGAGAAACCGGGAGGCGACCGCCTGCTGGATGGTGTGCTCCAGATCGCAATCCTCCAGGACGATAAAGGGATCTGAGCCCCCCAGCTCCAGCACCGACTTCTTCAGCGCCCCGCCGGCGGCCGCCGCCACCTGCCGCCCGGCCGGTTCGCTGCCGGTCAGGGTGACCGCGTGGACCCGGGGATCCTCTATTACCCCCCGCACCTGCGCGGCGCGGATCATCAGGGTACGGAACACCCCCTGCGGCAATCCCGCCTCCCGGAACACCTCCTCGATGGCCAGTGCACACTGCGGCACGTTGGAGGCGTGTTTGAGCAGGCCGCCATTGCCGGCCACCAGGGCCGGAGCGGCAAAGCGGAACACCTGCCAGAAGGGGAAGTTCCAGGGCATTACGGCGAGGACCGTGCCGAGCGGCTGGTACGCCACGTAGCTGCGGCTGGCATCGCTCTCTACCGGTTCATCGGCCAGAAAGCGGGGGCCGTGTTGGGCGTAGTAGTCGCATACCAGGGCACACTTCTCCACCTCCGCCAGCGCCTCGCGGCGCAGCTTGCCCATCTCCCTGGTGATGAGCGTGGCCAGCTCCCCGGCGCGCTCGCGCAGCACCGTGGCGACGCTGCCCAGTACCCCGCAGCGCTCGGCAACGGGCTTGGCGGCCCAGCCGGGAGCGGCCTCCGCCGCCTCGTCCAGCGCGCGCTCCAGCTCGGCATCTCCCCAGACCGGATAGCTGGCCAGCTGCCGGCCGGTGGCCGGATCTATGGATTCGAAACTCATTTGTGGTTTTTCTCC
>DRMK01000256.1 GCA_011322575.1 Gammaproteobacteria bacterium | reverse complement strand
GATCGCGCATGCCAGCGACAAGCATGGTTCGGAGAGGGACCTTGTACCGCACAATTGGCCGTTGCTGATCCTGGTCGCACTGATTCCGCTACAGAATATCTATCTGGGCAAGATCCCCGCGCTGGGAGCAGGTCTGAACTTTGTCAACCTGATGGTGATCGCCGCATTCATCCTCTGGAAGAGCAACCAGGAGCGTTCAATACCATCGTCCACCACTCTGCACTATCCCGTTTATCTGTTCATGGGGATCTATGTGGTATCGGCGCTCAACGGGATCTATTCCCTGGAAGAGTTGCCAAAGGGCTATTTCAGCTCGCTGAAGGATGTCCTGCTGCCGATGCTGATCTTCTTCATCGTACTGAACAGCGTGCGTGATCGCAGGGGGATTGTGGCAGTGGTCATTGCCACCCTGCTGCCGCTGGCTTACATGTTCCGCGTCTTCTACGCGCAGTTCTCCAGCGTCTATAGCTGGCACTACTCAGACAACATGCGCTTCGTGAACGGCACCTTTATGCGCTTGGGAAGCAACGAGCTGGCGGCCTTCTACGCGGCCTACACCTTCCTCGTCATTTTGCTGGTGCTGTACATAAAACCGTTGCGCTACCGGATCCCGCTTGGTGTGCTGGCGCTGTTGAACCTCTATTCACTGATGTATTCCCAGTCCCGGGGAGCGTGGCTGGCGTTTCTGGCCGCCGTGTTTGTCGTACTCTATAAAACTGGCAAGTTTCGTGTTCTGCTGGTGGCCATGATTCTCTCCGTTTCTGCGCCTATGATAGTGAGTATGTTTCCGGTTTCGGTGCAGGAGCGATTCGAGAGCATCTTTGCGGAGGAGGAGGAGCGGGACAGCTCTGCCAACTCCCGTTTCATAATATGGGAGAACGCTCTCGAGCAGTATCGGCACAGTCCCTTGCTGGGTGTGGGCTATCGGGTATTCAGTAAGCTCAACCAATACCAGAACAAGGATGCCCACAACTACTACCTGAAGCTGTTGGTGGAGCAGGGGCCGGCGGGGTTGCTGCTGTTCATCCTCATCCTGTGGCGCAGCTACAAGAGTTCCAACGAGCTGTGGCAGAAAGCGACGGAGCCGGTGTTCAAGGCGCTTGGTCTGGGAGTGCTGGCCACGGTGGTGGCGCTGGCGGTTGCCAATATGTTCGGCGACCGGTTCAGCCACTATCCGCTGATTACCTATTTCTGGGTCTACCTCGCCCTGGTGCTGCGCGCCCTTGCGATCCTCGAGCGAGAGCAGCAGGAAACCCCGGCTGCTTCGGTGCAGGCCAGGTCGCAGGATGTTTGGCGCATGTTTCGGCCAGGGTAAAACGGATATGGACAACGCTGTCAGCGCCGAACCGAGCGGCACGGGGATGAGCCGCTCCCGACCGGTGATTCTGCTGTTCGGGATGCCCCGTTCCGGAACCACCTGGATCGGGAAGATCTTTGACAGCCATCCCGCCACCCTGTATCGCCACGAGCCCGACAGCTATATGCCGTTTCGGGAGCTGCCTCTGCTGATCTCCGGTGACGGAGAAGGGTACTGCCGGGAGATAACGCGCTACGTGGAGAAGCTCCCGGGGTGTCGCCTACCGGTGGTTACCACCAAGCTGCCGCTGTTTCCCAAGGGGTATCTGTCGCGGGGTGGCTATCTGATGTACCGGACGAGTGTCTATCTGTCCATAGCAGCGCGCCGGCTCCTTCCCGGCCTTGGCCTGCCTACCTTCAATCCGCTGGGCAGGTCGTCCGGGGACGATATTCGTGTGGTATGGAAATCCATAGAGTCGCTGGGCCGTATGGGTGCCATCTGCCGCTGCCTGGCAAACTGCCGGGCCATCCATATAGTGCGCCATCCGTGCGGTTATGTGAGCTCCATTATCAAGGGAGAGTCGCAGGAGAAGTTTTTCAACCAGATAAAGGCGAGCGAGGGGTATCGGGTATTTGCCAAGCTGCTGGCTACCGAGGCGGGGCGGCACTACGGAATAACTATGGAGCAGCTGAAGGCGATGGAGCCACTGGAACGGCTGGCATGGCGCTGGGTGTTGTTCAATGAGCATGCGCTGCGCGAAACTGCCGCCAATCCCGACTGCATGACGCTGCGTTACGAGGATCTGTGTCTGGATCCGGAGCGGGTCGGTCGGCAGATGCTGGAGTTCACCGGGCTCGAGTGGCATCGCCAGACAGCGCGGTTTCTGCACAGCAGTACCTCCGCTGAGGACGGCTCCTACTATGGGGTAACGAGAGATCCGTTGCGTGCGGCGTTTGGTTGGCGGGAGCGACTGAGTTCCGCGCAGAT
>DRMK01000255.1 GCA_011322575.1 Gammaproteobacteria bacterium | reverse complement strand
GGCGAAAACGGCATCGGCCGGGCGGACATCGTGGAGAACCGCTACGTGGGGATGAAATCCCGCGGCTGCTACGAGACACCCGCCGGAACCATCATGCTCAAGGCCCATCGCGCCATCGAATCCATCACTCTCGACCGGGAGGTGGCCCACCTGAAAGAGGAGCTGATGCCCCGTTACGCCACCCTGATCTACAACGGCTACTGGTGGTCGCCGGAGCGGAAGATGCTGCAGGAGATGATCGATGCCTCCCAGAGCACCGTGAACGGTATGGTCCGCCTCAAGCTGCACAAGGGCAGCGTGATGGTGGCGGGCCGGAGATCGGACAGCGACAGCCTGTTCGACCCCGCCATCGCCACTTTTGAGGAGGACCAGGGGGCCTACGACCAGCAGGATGCGGAAGGGTTCATCAAGCTCAACGCCCTGCGGCTGCGCATCGGCGCCCGCCAGCGGCAGGGGTGACAGCCATCCGGCGGGTGCAGTTTGGCGGCGGATCGGGTAAAGTGTGCCGCGCGAAGCGGCGTTCCCGCCGCCCTGGAAGAGCCTAGAGGTTGCCAATATGTCAAACTATCTTATCGCCCCCTCGATTCTTTCCGCCGATTTCGCCCGCCTCGGGGAGGAGGTGCAGAGCGTGCTGGACGCGGGCGCCGACGTGGTCCATTTCGATGTGATGGACAACCACTACGTCCCCAACCTGACCATAGGTCCGCTGGTGTGCGAGGCGCTGCGCGACTACGGGGTCACCGCTCCCATCGATGTGCATCTCATGGTCAAGCCGGTGGACAGGATCATTCCCGATTTCGCCAAGGCGGGCGCCACCTGGATCACCTTCCACCCGGAGGCCTCGGAGCACATCGACCGCAGCCTGCAGCTGATTCGTGACAGCGGCTGCAAATCCGGGCTGGTGTTCAATCCGGCCACCCCGCTGGATCACCTCACCTACGTGATGGACAAGGTGGACATGGTGCTGCTGATGTCGGTCAACCCCGGCTTCGGCGGGCAGAGTTTCATCCCCTCCACCCTGGAGAAGCTGCGCGAGGCGCGCAGGATGATTGACGAGAGCGGCTACGACATCCGGCTGGAGATCGACGGCGGGGTCAAGATCGACAATATCGGCGAGATCGCCGCGGCCGGGGCCGACACCTTCGTGGCCGGCTCCGCCATCTTCAACACCGAAGATTACCGGGCCACCATCGACGCCATGCGAGCCGAGTTGGCCAAGGCGGCCGAGGCGGAGTAGCGGGAATGCTGCCGCGCCACCCGGCCATGATACTGTTCGACGTGGATGGCACACTGGTGGACAGCGTGCCGGATCTGGCCTGGTGCGTGGACCGGATGATGGAGCGCCTGGGGCTCCCTCCGCGGGGGGAGCGGCAGGTGCGCAACTGGGTCGGCAATGGAGTGGAGGCGCTGGTGCGGCGCGCCCTTACCGGTCACATGGACCACGGTCCCGATCCGGAGCTGTATGCACGCGCCTATCCCCTGTTCCTGGAGCTGTACGCCGACAACACCAGCAAGCGCAGCTATCTTTATCCGGGCGTCGCGGAGACGCTGCGCCACCTGAAGCGGGCCGGCTATCCGCTTGGCAGCGTAACCAACAAGGCGCAGCAGTTCACCATTCCCCTGCTGGAGCAGCTGGGGATCCGCAACTGCTTCGAGATCGTGATCAGCGGCGACAGCCTGCCGCGCAAGAAGCCGGATCCGCTGCCCCTGCTGCACGCCGCGGAGTTCTTCCATGTCGCGCCGCAGGACGCGCTGATGGTCGGCGACTCGGTGAGTGATGTGCGGGCGGCGCGCGCGGCCGGCTTCGCCATCTTCTGCATGAGTTACGGCTACAACCACGGTGAGGATATCCGCGATGCGCAGCCCGACGCCGTGCTGGAGTGCATGACGGAGCTGCCCGGCCTGCTGCCCCGGCGCCGGTCCGTGGCGTCATGAGAGAGACCGCCCGAAGCGCGCCGCGCCAGGCGGAGAACCGGTGATGACCCCCGAACGGTTCTCCTCCCTTGCTGCCCGGGGGTATAACCGCATCCCGCTCATGCGCGAGGTCCTGGCGGATCTGGACACTCCGCTCTCCACCTACCTGAAACTGGCCGACGCACCCTACTCCTACCTGCTGGAATCGGTGCAGGGGGGGGAAAAGTGGGGGCGCTACTCCATAATCGGCCTGCCCAGTCATACTGTGCTTCAGGTATCCGGCCGGGAGATCACCGTGCTCGAGGGAGGGAGCGTCTCCGAACGGCTGCAGGCGGAGGATCCGCTCGCCTGGATCGAGTCGTTCCTGGCCCGTTTCACGGTGCCGGAGCTGCCGGAGCTGCCCCGTTTCACCGGGGGGCTGGTGGGCTATTTCGGCTACGATACGGTGCGTTACATAGAGCCGCGGCTGGCACATTGCCCCAATCCCGATCCGCTGCATTCCCCGGATATCCTGCTGATGGTCTCCGATGAGGTGGTGGTGTTCGACAATCTGGCCGGCAAGCTGTATGTGGTGATCCACTGCGATCCGCGGCGGGAGGAGGCCTACCAGCGCGGGCAGCAGCGTCTGGGGGAACTGGTGGACCGGCTGGCGCAGCCGCTGCAGCTGCAGTTCCACCCCCGCCCGGTACGGGTGGAGGAGACCGACTTCGTTTCCGGCTTCACCCGCGAAGGGTTCGAGCAGGCGGTGGAGCGGGTCAAGCACTACATCACCGAAGGGGACGTGATGCAGGTGGTGCTCTCCCAGCGCCTCTCCATTCCGTTCAGCGCCCCGCCGCTGCACCTCTACCGCGCCCTGCGCAGCCTGAATCCCTCTCCCTACATGTACTATCTGAACCTGGGGGAGTTTCAGATTGCCGGCTCGTCACCGGAGATCCTGGTGCGGCTGGAGGAGGGGGAGGTGACCGTGCGCCCCATCGCCGGCACACGCCGCCGCGGCCGGAACCGGCAGGAGGATCAGGCGCTGGCCGAGGAGCTGCTGTCCGATCCGAAGGAGCTTGCGGAGCACCTGATGTTGATCGATCTGGGACGCAACGACGTGGGACGCATCGCCGAGCTGGGCAGCGTGGAGCTGACGGAGCGGATGGTCATCGAGCGCTACTCCCATGTGATGCACATAGTCTCCAACGTCACCGGACGGTTGCGGCCGGGGATGGGCGCCATGGATGTTCTGCGCGCCACCTTCCCCGCCGGAACGGTGAGCGGCGCCCCCAAGATCCGCGCCATGGAGATCATCGACGAGTTGGAGCCGGTGAAACGGGGGATCTACGCCGGCGCGGTGGGCTATCTATCCTGGTCGGGCAACATGGACACCGCCATTGCCATCCGTACCGCGGTGATCCAGGGAGGGGAGGCGCATGTCCAGGCCGGGGCCGGCATCGTGTACGACTCCATCCCGGAACTGGAGTGGAAGGAGACCATGAACAAGGGGCGCGCCCTGTTCCGTGCCGTTGCCATGGCGGAAGCGGGGCTGGAGGGGAGGCACAGATAGCCGTCCCCCTTTCCCCGCGCAGCGGTTACCGTAGCTGCCGCCACGACTTGCGTATGTCGGCCCGCAGGCCGGAGCTGGAGGTGATCACCTCCACGTTGCCATTGGAGTCGGAGGAGTACTTCTTGTCGCCGCCGCCGTAGGATGCGATGCTCGGGGAGTTGATAATGGCATCGAACTTCCGGCCGCTGACTGCGGTGGGTTCCGAGTTCACCTCGACCATGTCATCGGTATCGAAGCTGCTGTCCTTGTTGAGATCGAAGGGCGAGCTGTTCAATCGCGCCCCGTGATATGCGTCCAGCTCCATCAGCCAGCTGGAGCCACCCGATATGCAGGGATTGTCGGCGCTTATCACGGTATTGAATATGATCCGCCCGCCGCGCAGTTGCGGAGAACTCACCACTCGTTCTCCAGCACCGGGCAGATCGAGATACCAGCCGTACTTGTTGCTCTCCATCACATAGTTGCTGGTGACCCGGGTGACTGTCCCGCTGCTGTGGGTGTACTCCCCCAACACCTCCTGTTCGGTCAGCTGATCCACCGAGGTAACCCTGACATTCCGGTCCAGGATGGCATAGAAGCTCTGCTGCCGCGAGGCGTTGCTTACGTCGGCCTGTTCCAGGAAACGCCCGGTCCCGAAATAGATCATCAGTCCGTTGCCAAACGGGGTGCGTCCCACCTCGGGTTGTACGGTGATGGGTTGCCGGTTCCCGGCTCCATCCTCAAGCTTTGTGGTGAACAGAGGGGTGGGGCCGGCTTCTCCCAGGGTGGCAACCGACCAGTCGCCGGGATCGCTGCTGTTGACGTCAAAGCGCCAGAGGCTGCCATGTAGGTCGCCGGCGTAGATATAGTCCACCCGGTTGTCGCCGTCGATGTCGACCGGGGCCGGGCTGGCCAATCCGTTGGGGTTGGCAGACCATCCGTCCCGTGTATCCAGCTTGATATAGTCTGAGCCGAGAACCCAGCCGGACGAACTCTTGTCTATAAAGGCAATGTAGAGTACCGAGCGCCCCGAGCCGCTGTTGTTGTAGCCGTTGCCGAAGATCACCGCCCAGCGGTCGTTGTGCATGCGGGCGATGGTGGGTTTGCCGTAGGTGTATCCCAGATCGGGGTCATCGTCGTCGGTAAACTCCCACAGCACCAGATCTGAAGCTGCACTTTCGGAGGAGAATGCATCGGGGTCAGTGATGTCCAGCAAGTAGATCCCCTTGCCGCCCTTGTTCAGTCCGCCCGCCAGCACCGTGTGCCAACTTCCGTCGAAATAGACGTCGCTCACGGTGGGGGAGCCGTCCACGAAATAGCGGTGAGCATAGTCCGGGTCCGTCAGCGAGGCCAGGTTGTCATAAACCTTGCTGGGGACATAGGCAAACAGCTCTGTGCCCCACTTTGCGTCGAAGCCGTGCAGCATGCCGTCATTGGCCCCCACATAGATCATCTCGGTACGGTTTGCTTTGCTGTTCTGGAAATCGGCGTAGCCATCCATTTGATAACGATAGGCTGCGGAGCCAACGAACACCGGGTCGGAGTTTACGATGTCTCCCAGCCGGCTGCTGCGGTTGCGGAACGTGCCGCCGTTACGCTCTTCCTGGCTGTGGTCACCGCGCAAGTAGTCGAGTACTGCTTCGGAGCCCAGAGCGGATTGCTGGGCGCTGGTCAGGCTTCCCCACCGGAAGGGAACTCCGCTGCTGCCGTCCCAGGTAACTATTACACGGCTGTTGTAGGACGGTATTTTGTCGCTGGCGTCCCACTCCGAACCCTTCGGTCCGGTACCGGAGGTATCCAGCTCTCCAAAGTCGCTTTGGGTGGCATCCGAGTTGATCGGGAACGACAGTAACTGGCCGGACCAGTCCTCACTGTTGAAGATGGCCTGATATACATGGCTTTCGCTGCTGATGTTGCCAGTGCTCAGCGCCACTGATGAGGCAGAGGACGTACGCAGGGCGATGTTGTCCGGCAGCGCCTTGCTCAGCCCCTCCAGCAGTTGCTGGGGGTTCTGGGCGCTGATGAAGGCGCCCTTGCTGTTGTAGGCGGCGTGCCATACGTCGTCTCTTCTCCCCGTGTTGGAGCTGATGTTACCCCAGTCACTGTCCTCTGCCAGCAGGAAATCGTTGCCATTCTTGTCCTTGTCGGGCCAGCCATCGCCGTCGGTATCCTGCAGTCCCCCATGAACACCAAAAGAGATTCCGAAGGTGACCATGTGCTGATGGGTGGCGGTATCAAAACTGTCCGGTGGTACGTTGTTCGGCAGGGCATCATTGAGATCCTTGTCGTAATAGTATTTGGCTACGTCGGCAAGAGTGGTCTTGCTTTTGCCATCACCATCCTCATCGCCGATTCCCGTTGGATTGGAGCCGTTCCAGTAGCCGTCAGTGAACAGAATGGCAAAGTTTTTCTGACATGCTCCACCCTTTTCCTCTGGAAGAATCGGATCCGGATAGTTGACACCACTTATCAATGGTTCGTTGTCAAAATAGTTGCCAACATACTGCAATCCCTTGCGTAGCGGCGTTCCCCCCGAAGAGAGGTTCCAGCTGAACAGTTTGTTAAGCAGCATCTGGTTGTGGGAGGCATAATCGGTATCGTCTGCTGCTGGAACCGGAACGAATTTCGCCTTGTCGGGGTTGCTTTTATTGAAAGATCCACTGATTACTCCTACTCCGTAACGGTAGTCGGGACTGCCATAGAGCATCTCACCAGTTGCGGCCTTGACGATCTGGGCGCGGGTGCGGTGGTACTGATACCAGTTGGCGATGTTCTGTTTGATGGCTGCCACCTCTGCAGGATCAGTGATGTATTCTGGAGAAGTCACGGTGGGATGAAGCCCGAACTCATCCGGAGAGTAGCTGATGGTCTCCTTTTTGACACGCGTCGCCTCGACCGTGTACCGGATGTGACTGTCCCACAGATCTATCTCTCCGTTTGGTGTGCTGGTTGCATTCACCGCACCGTCACCGCTGCCAGTATCGGTTCCACGACGCGGCTGGTTTCCGGTATAACCACGATCATCTATCCATACTTCATAAATAAAACCGGTTAGATCGCGAGGCGTGTCAGGATAGTTGCGATGAGCCGTGTGTGGGTTTGCACGTACCGCGGTAAAGTTTGCATCGGCACATGGGGTACCGGATCCGCTGCAAGATCCCCTCCAGGGTCGATAGATCTCTTCTGGATTGTAATAATTGACGTTGAATTTTGATGACAGAATGCGCCAGTCTCTCTGATAGGGTTGGCTGGTAAAGGGGTCGCTGCTGACTGGATTGGAGCCGTCACCACAGAATGGCAGGGCTCGTGGGTACCAGGTGGATTTCCAGGCATCTTCTCCTTTGAATCCCACCAGCAGTTCGCATGGTGCGTATTCCCGACCTGTCGGGTTAGAGCCCGCAGTTGGTGTTTCTCCTTCGGCGGGGAATATACTGCCGAAAAACACATAAGGAAGATTGGGAATACCGCTGTAGCCCCATTTGTAGTAACCGCCTTCCGTTTTCTTGCTTTCGCAGTCGTCGTTGGGAGTTTTGTTCTCTTTGCGGTGCGGGAGGGTTGGATCATAACAATATACTGGCCAGAATGGCATTGTAGTAATATCCATGCGCATGGATCCGGAGTTGTCCAGCTGCAGGAAGACGTTGGGGGTAACAGAACTGCTCAGGAAGAGAGGTTTGTCTGCCAGATTGAGTGGCCCTGCCCAGACCGTAGAAGACGCCAGGAAGCTGATCATGGTGATCAGTATACGCAGTGGCCTGATGAGCAAATTCCGTACTGGGATGGTTTTGCCATGGTACTGAATGCTACTCATATCGTTTTTCCTCTGTGATTTTCCTGCCGGGCACAGAGCCTCAAAAGCGTTTGGAATAGAT
>DRMK01000254.1 GCA_011322575.1 Gammaproteobacteria bacterium | reverse complement strand
GTACCCTGCCCGAGGCGTCCCTGCTGGTCAACGTGAGCAACGACGCCTGGTGGGGGGATAGTTTTGGTCCTCATCAGCATCTGCAGATAGCCTCCATGCGCGCACTGGAAGGGGGACGTCCGCTGCTGCGCTCCACCAATACCGGTATTACGGCGATCGTCGATCATCGGGGGCGGATCACCGCCACTGCGCCGCAGTTCCAGGTGGCGGTATTGACCGGGCAGGTGCAACCCCGCCAGGGGGCCACCCCTTACGTGAGATGGGGAAACCTCCCGGTAGTGCTGCTGATGACCGGCATGCTAGTACTCTTTCAAGGTAATAAATCAGGATTCAGCGCCCCTGTGGTGTTTCGCTACGGCGTTGCAGTGCGCAGGCAATGGTTGTTCCCTTGTCAAGCACTGCAACGCCGTAGCGAAACACCACAGGGGCGCCCGAAGGGTTGGCCTGTCAGCGTCCATGGCGGCGTTGCTCCTCTTGCAAAGGGCGACGGCCATTCGCTGCGAGGAGCGCCTTGCCCTGAACGCTGACAGACCAACTGAATCCTGATTTATTACCTTGAAAGAGTACTAGGGGTGATTTTCCTGCGCCGTGTGGGATAATCCCCAACAAATTCAGATAAGAAGCAGGGTAATAATGGACCAACAATACCATCCGGAAAAGATCGAGGCATTGACCCAGCGCTACTGGGAGGAGCATGACGCCTTCCGAGCGGTGGAGGACCCCACCCGGGAGAAGTTCTACTGTCTCTCCATGTTTCCCTACCCCAGTGGCAGACTGCACATGGGGCATGTGCGCAACTACACCATTGGCGATGTGATCAGCCGTTACCAGCGCATGCAGGGGAAGAATGTCCTGCAACCGATGGGCTGGGACGCCTTTGGCCTGCCGGCGGAGAATGCGGCGATAAAACATGGCGTGCCGCCGGCGAGGTGGACTGCCGAAAACATCGACTACATGCGGGATCAGCTCAAACGGCTGGGCTTCGGTTTCGACTGGAGCCGGGAACTGGCCACCTGCAAGCCGGAGTACTACCGCTGGGAGCAGTGGCTGTTCACCCGGCTCTACGAGAAGGGGCTGGTGTACAGGAAGACCGCGCCGGTCAACTGGTGCCCCAACGACAAGACCGTGCTGGCCAACGAACAGGTGATCGAGGGCCGCTGCTGGCGCTGTGACCACGAGGTGGAGCGCCGCGAGATTGCCCAGTGGTTCATGAAGATCACCGCCTATGCAGAGGAGCTGCTGGCCGATCTCGAGCAACTGGAGGAGTGGCCGGAGCAGGTGCGCACCATGCAGCGCAACTGGATAGGCCGCTCGGAAGGGGTAGAGGTGCAGTTCACTGTCAAGGGCTCCGGAGAGCGGCTGAAGGTGTTCACCACCCGACCCGATACCCTGATGGGCGTGACCTATCTGGCGGTGGCGGCGGAGCATCCGCTGGCTCTGAGCGGCGCGGTGAACAACTCCGGCCTGCTCACCTTCATCGACGAGTGCAAACACCAGCAGACCGCAGAAGCTGCGCTGGAGACAATGGAAAAAAGGGGTGTGGATACCGGATTCCGGGCCATTCACCCGATTAGTGGCGCTGAGTTGCCTGTCTATGCCGCCAACTTCGTACTGATGGGATACGGTGAAGGGGCAGTAATGGCGGTACCGGCCCATGACCAGCGGGACTGGGAGTTTGCCCGGAAATATAACCTGCCGATCAGGCAGGTGATCGTGCCGGAGAGCGGCGATGCGCCTGATCTCTCCGAGCGGGCGTTCACCGACAAGGGGGTGCTGGTGCACTCCGCCGAATTCACCGGCATGACCTCCAGCCAGGCGTTCGATGCCATTGCCGCCCATCTTGCTGCCGAGGGCAAAGGGTGCAAACGGATCAACTACCGGCTGCGGGACTGGGGTATCTCCCGGCAGCGCTACTGGGGTGCGCCCATCCCCATCATCAACTGCCCCGACTGCGGGGTGGTGCCGGTGCCGGACGAGCAGCTACCGGTGGTGCTGCCGGAGGAGGTCCAGCTGGACGGAATCGGCTCTCCGCTGCAGAAGATGCCGGAGTTCTACCAGACCCGCTGCCCCCGCTGCGGTGGTGAGGCGCACCGCGAGACCGACACCTTCGACACCTTCATGGAGTCCTCCTGGTACTACGCCCGCTACTGCTGCCCGGACAACGATCGGGCGATGCTGGACGAACGGGCCCGCTACTGGCTACCGGTGGATCAGTATATCGGCGGAATCGAGCACGCTATTCTCCACCTGCTCTACGCCCGCTTCTACCACAAGCTGATGCGGGATGAGGGGCTGCTGGAGTGCGACGAGCCGTTCACCCGCCTGCTCACCCAGGGGATGGTGCTCAAGGACGGTGCCAAGATGTCCAAGTCAAAGGGAAACACGGTCGATCCGGAGGCGCTGATCACCCGCTATGGTGCGGACACCGCCCGCCTGTTCATCATGTTTGCTGCCCCGCCCGAGCAGTCGCTGGAGTGGCAGGATACCGGGGTGGAGGGGGCGTTCCGTTTCCTCAAGCGCATCTGGCGGCTGGTGTATGACCATGTGGATGAGGGGGAGGCGCCACCGCTGGATCCCGCGATGCTTGATACCGAGGAGAAGGTGCTGCGCCGCAGCACCCATGACACCATTGCCAAGGTCAGCGATGACATCGGGCGCCGCTACACTTTCAATACCGCCATCGCCGCGGTGATGGAGCTGGCTAACGCCCTGTCCCGTTTCCGGCCGCAAGGGGATCAGGGGCGGGCGGTGATGCAGGAGGGGCTGGAGACCCTGGTGCTGCTGCTGGCGCCTATTGTCCCCCATATCACCCATGTGCTCTGGCATGCCCTGGGGCATCGGGAGGCGGTGATAGATGCCCCCTGGCCCCGGCCGGACGAGAGCGCCCGGCGCAGCGACAGCCAGGAGCTGGTGGTCCAGGTGAACGGCAAGCTGCGCGGCCGGATCGAGGTGGCGGCCGATGCGGATCGGGAAACTGTGGAGGCGGCCGCCATGACGGAGAGTAATGTGCAGCGTTTCATCGCGGGAAAAACAGTCAAGAAAGTGATCGTGGTTCCCGGCAAGCTGGTGAATATCGTCGTCGCATGAATAGCCGGGTGGTGCATCTCTTCCTGCTGCTGGCCGCCCTGTTGCTGGCCGGTTGCGGTTTTCACTTGCGCGGCGAGACTCCCCTCCCGGCGTGGCTCCAGAGTGCCCGGGTGGAGAGCGATCTTCGTTACAGCGAGGTGGCGGAGGCGTTGCGTCGTGCGCTGCGTGCCGCAGGGGTCGTTGTCGCCGAGCAGCCGGATGCGGTGATAAAAATCGAGGGAGAGCAGCGCAGCCGGCGCATCCTTTCGGTGGGTAGTGACGGGCGGCCGCGGGAGTATGAGCTGGATTACCGGCTCAGCTACGGGGTGTACGACGCTGCCGGCAAGGTGCTGCTACCCTCCGGCAGTGTGACCGAGAGCCGGGCCTACACCTTCGACGAGGTGGATGTGCTGGGCAAGAGTACTGAGCGGGACGAGCTGTGGCGTGAACTGCGCCGCCGCGCGGTGGCAGCGGTAATCAACCGGTTGCGCTACAGCCAGCCGGTGCAGGCGCCGCAATGAAGCTGCGATCTGGACAACTGGCCGGCCACCTTGCCCGTGAGCTGGCGCCTATCTATCTGATTAGCGGTGACGAGCCGTTGCAGGTGGCTGAAGCCAGCGATGCGGTGCGCGGGGCGGCCAGGGAGCAGGGATTCACCGGACGAGAGGTGCTGAGCGTCGACAAGGGGTTTGACTGGAGCCGGTTCGCTGCGGCGGCCAGTGAGTTGTCCCTGTTCGCCGAGCGGCGGGTGGTAGAGCTGCGTCTGCCGGGCGGTAAACCCGGTGACGCGGGTGGCAAGGCGTTACGTGCCTGGGCCGGGAGTCCACCGCCGGAGTGTGTGCTGCTGATCATCAGCGCAAAAATCGATGCATCCGCCCAGCGCAGCAAGTGGTTTCAGGCGCTGGAGCAGGGCGGCGTGGTGGTGCAACTGTGGCCGCCGAAACCAGAGGAGCTGCCACAGTGGATACGGCAGCGTATGCAGGCCAGAGGGATGCAGGCCAGCCCGGATGCCATTGCCCTGTTGGCGGAACGGGTCGAGGGCAATCTACTCGCCGCCGCCCAGGAGATCGAAAAGCTCCACCTGCTCCACGGTGGGCAGCCGCTGACGCTGCAGGATGTAGCCGCGGCAGTGGCGGACAGCGCCCGCTTCAACATCTATGAACTGGTGGATACTGCCCTTTCCGGCGATCTCCCCCGCACCGTGCGTACCTTGCGCGGACTGCAGGGCGAGGGGGTCGATCCGGTGCTGGTGCTGTGGGCGCTGAGCCGCGAGATCCGCGCCCTGGCGGTAATGGCGACGGCGCTGGAGTCCGGTGGTTCGCCCGAGCAGGTGATGCGCCAGCATCGGGTGTGGGAGCAGCGTAAGCCGGTGGTGCGCCGGGGGCTGCAGCGTCATGATCGGTTGCGCTGGCAGCAGATGCTGCGCCGTGCGGCCCGCATCGATCGGCTGACCAAGGGGATAGATAAGGGTAATCCCTGGGATGAGTTGCTACAATTGGTTTTGTTAATGGCGGGAGCCCGCCTGTTCCAGGGCGCCGCCACTGCCTGATTGAGGGTGATATGACAATCGATATAAAAGTGTATATGAACCGGCTGGGCCGGCAGGCCCGCACTGCCAGCCGGCGCGTTGCTCGTGCCGAGACCGGCGTCCGCAACGCTGCTCTGCTGGCTACCGCGGAGGCGATTGAGAGCGCCCTGCCCCGGTTGCTGGAGGAGAACCGCAAGGATATGGAGGCCGGGGCGGAGAAAGGGCTGGACGCGGCCCTGCTGGATCGGCTGGAGCTTAACGAATCCCGGGTGGCGGCGATGGCCGAGGGGCTGCGCCAGATCGCAGCGTTGCCGGATCCGGTGGGAGAGATCACCGATCTGAAATACCGTCCCTCCGGGATCCAGGTGGGCAAGATGCGGGTGCCGCTCGGAGTGATCGGCATCATCTACGAATCGCGTCCCAATGTCACTGCCGATGCGGCGGCGCTCTGCCTCAAGTCCGGCAATGCCGCCATTCTGCGCGGTGGTTCCGAGGCGATCCACTCCAACCGGGCCATCGCTGCCTGCATCCATGCCGGTCTGGAGCAGGCCGGGCTGCCCGCGGAGGTGGTGCAGGTAGTGGAGAGCACCGACCGGGCGGCAGTGGGCGAGTTGATCACCATGCAGGAGTACGTCGATGTCATCGTACCGCGTGGTGGTAAGGGGCTGATCGAGCGGGTCAGTCGCGATGCCCGGGTG
>DRMK01000253.1 GCA_011322575.1 Gammaproteobacteria bacterium | reverse complement strand
CTGACCATTATCGCCAACCCGATCTTCTGGCTGCTGCACAAGATCCACTCGCTGCTAGGCAACTGGGGTTGGTCCATAATAGTTCTGACCATAATCATCAAGCTGCTGTTCTATCCGCTCTCCGCCACCAGCTACCGCTCCATGGCCAACATGCGCAAGCTGGCTCCACGCCTGCAGAGCATCAAGGAGCGTTACGCGGATGACAAGGAGGCTTACCAGCGGGCAATGATGGACCTCTACAAAAAGGAGAAGATCAATCCGCTGGGAGGGTGCCTGCCCATACTGGTCCAGATCCCGGTGTTCATAGCTCTCTACTGGGTGTTGCTGGAGAGCGTGGAGCTGCGCCAGGCACCCTGGATCTGGTGGATAAAGGACCTGTCCATCAAGGATCCCTATTTCGTACTGCCGCTAATCATGGGCGCCAGCATGTTCGTCCAGTACAAGCTGAACCCCCAGCCGCCGGATCCGGTGCAGGCCAAGATAATGCTTTATATGCCCCTGGTGTTCACCGTATTTTTCCTGTTTTTCCCTGCCGGTCTGGTGCTCTACTGGGTGGTAAACAATATCCTCTCGATCGCCCAGCAATGGTACATAACCCGCAAGATGGAGGCCGCCTGAAGAGGCCGGCGGTAACCGGGGACACCATAGCCGCCCTGGCTACGCCTCCAGGCGCCGGAGGGATCGGGGTCATCCGGATCTCCGGATCGGAGGTGCCAGCTATTTCGCGCGCCGTTCTGGGAGAACTTCCCGAACCCCGCCGCGCCGACTATCTGCCATTCGTGGATGGAGAGGGCAGAACTATCGATCGCGGCATCGCCATCTACTTTCCCCAACCCCACTCCTTTACCGGAGAGGATGTACTGGAGCTGCAAGGCCACGGTGGGCCGGTGGTGATGGATCTGCTGCTGGAGCAGGTACTGGCGGCCGGAGCCAGGATGGCGCGCCCCGGCGAGTTCTCGGAGCGGGCCTTTCTCAACGGCAAGCTGGATCTGGTTCAGGCAGAGGCGGTGGCCGATCTCATCTCCAGCAGCAGCGCGGCTGCGGCACGCGGCGCCATGCAAACCCTGCAGGGAGAGTTTTCCAAGGGCATCCACCAGCTGGTAGAGATGGTGGTCCGACTGCGCACCCACGTGGAGGCGGCCATCGATTTTCCCGAGGAGGAGATCGATTTCCTCGCCGACCGGCAACTGGAACGGGATCTGGCCGAGATCACGAGGCATCTGGGCAGGTTGCTGAAGGGCTCCCGTCAGGGCAGCTTGCTGCGGGACGGGATGACGGTAGTGATTGCAGGGAGGCCCAATGCCGGCAAGTCCAGCCTGCTGAACCGTCTATCCGGCCGAGAGAGCGCCATAGTCACCCCGCTCCCCGGCACCACGCGCGATTTGCTGCGGGAGCAGATCACCATAGACGGCATGCCTCTGCACGTGGTGGATACCGCCGGCCTGCGAGCGGGCGGCGATATGGTGGAGCGGGAGGGTATGCGTCGCGCCCGCGTCGAGATGGAGCGGGCGGACAAGGTGATACTGGTGGTGGATGATCAGGAGTACCAGGATCCCCAGTGGAGGAAGACGCTGGCCGGGCTTCCCCCGCAGGCGCCACTCACCATAGTTCGAAACAAGATAGACCTTACCGGCAGGGAACCGCAATCGAGGGAAGGAGAGCTGGGACAGGAGATCCTGATCTCCGCACGCACCGGATCCGGCATGGATCTGTTGCGGGAACATTTGAAGAACAGCGCGGGATTCCAAGGACCGCTGGAGGGTGGCTTCATGGCGCGCCGCCGCCATCTGGATGCGCTCCGCAGGGCGCAACGTTTCCTGGAAGGCGCCCGCCGGCAACTACAGCAGGGCGCCGGTGAGCTGCTGGCCGAGGAGCTGCGCCAGGTACAGCAGGCACTGGGAGAGATCACGGGAGAGTTCTGCAACGAGGATCTGCTGGATCGGATTTTTTCAGGTTTTTGCATCGGGAAATAACTGGAATCCATCCTTCAAGAAAATGGGCCTTCACCAAATAGTTGGGTAATACCCAAGAAAATCAATGGATTGCAATGGCGCGCTGCAAAGCCTTGCGTATAGGGAGCTTTATCGTTTTGTATAGATGAAAAGAGATCCGATCGAGCGGCTTGAGCAGGGAAAGGCCCCGCTGGAAGAACTCTTCAACCTGTGGGTCATCCAGTCTGGCTCCCTCGTTTTTGTAGGACGCAACCTGGCGCAGGGTGTGTAACATCTGGGTCTGCAACCTGTCCCGGATCCTTTTCTCTCCATGGCCGATCAACGACAAGTGCTTCTCCAGCAGCTGGATCTTTCCGTACAGCGCGCGGAATTTATTGTCCCATATGGATGCATGTCCGCGTCTTATGTAACACATAACTTCCGGCACATATACTATCGGACCCAGGCGGGCCAGTCGTGCGTAGAAGTCCTTGTCCGAAGCAGAATATCTGAAATCGGTATCCAGCCAGCCGATTCTTTCCGCGGCTGATTTTCGGAATAGCGTGGTTTGGGGGACCGCGGGGATGTTGGGCCACATCACCTCGGCGTAGGCATCCTCTATCAATCGTGGTTCACCCAGCGCGTCTCCGGAAAGGGGACGCCAGCGGTGCCCGGTCCGGTTCCCTTCCGTATCGATTATCTCGTAGTCACCTGTGGCAAAGATGGCTGCCGGGTAACGCTGAAGCGCGTCGAACAGCTTGACGATGCGATCCGGCAACATCAGGTCGTCATCGTCCTGAAAGGCGATCAGATCACCTCTTGCCTCCCGGCAGGCGGCATTTCGCGCCGCCGCGCTGCCCCGCGCCTCCTGCCGAAAGTAGCGAACCCTGTCTCCGTAACCGGCCATCAACTCATCGGTGCCATCTGTAGAGCCATCGTCCAGAACCACGATCTCCACCGGCCGGTACTTCTGGGCGAAAATGGCCTCCATCGTGGGCTCCAGCAGGTGGCGCCTGTTGTGGCAACACATGACTATGGAAATCAGGGGATTACTCACGACTACCGGTTCCGGCCAATCCTGTATTTTTCGGGTTGTATATGTTCTGGAGAATCGTCTCAGCCGCGCCGTTCCCCGTGTCAGCCAAGCCTTTGGGCCGATTCGTTTCCGGGTTTACGACGATGGATACCCGGATTATATATTCATCTGGTCAATGATGTACAATTCGACCCCTGTAGCCGGAACTTTAGTTCAAATTCTTTACCCGGCAACGTGAAGATCGTGTCTGGGGCGTTGTCCAGGCGCGTATTGACAGTTGAGAAGGTACCGCTGGCGGGCGGTGAAACCGGTGGGGAACGGGAGAATTTTCCCTCGATTGGCCGGTTGCTGAGGAGCGCAAGAAAGCACCATGAGTAAAGAAAGTCCTTTGGTAACCATAGGGATCCCGACCTACAACCGAGCCGATGGTTTTTTGCGGCAGGCTATGGAAAGCGCCCTG
>DRMK01000252.1 GCA_011322575.1 Gammaproteobacteria bacterium | reverse complement strand
GCGGGTGTCGGTGAAACGAAAATCGACGAACTTTACTTCCTTATCCTCTATCAGCTTCAACACGTCTTTAGCCATTTGCGCGCCTCCAGGCAATTGATTGATACCAAGGGTTGACCTAAAAAGTACGTTCTACCACAAAAGCACTAAATATGCCACGCCCGGTAGGGGCGAAAAAACAGGATATTAGCCAGCCTGGAACGGATGCGCACGAACCAATATGGTGCATGTACCGGCGTCATGCACCACAATAGCGCATCAGCGAAACCGCAAACGCACCCCCTGCACCACATCGTCCCCCTGCAGGGCGGCGTTGAAACGCTCTTCCAGCTCGTCCGCCGAGGCGCCGTCGTCCAGCAACCGCAGCGGCAGCAGCAGCACCACCTGAATGCGGTCGCGCAGGTAGTGCAGGGTGACCGATTGGATATGCCGCGCCGCCTCGATATCCGCCCAGCGGGCCTTGAGCCGCTCCAGCAGCTCCCCGCGCAGGGGCAGCTCGCGCAGGCTGGCGTGGTGCTCGTCATCCTCCGGGTCGATATGCACCAGTACGTCGTTCACCTCCTCGTGGTCGCGCAGCAGGCGGGTGCGCACCATCTCCCCGATATGGTGCCCTTCCGAGACGCTCAGGCCGGGATCCACCAGGATGTGAACATCCACCAGCACATCCGCTCCCACCCGCCTGGTGCGCAGGGAGTGCATCCCCTGCACCCCGTCCACGCCCCGGATTATGGCGCGAAGCTCGTCCAGCTGCTCCTTCTCCAGGCCGGTGTCCACCAGCTCACGGACACCGTGCCACGCCAGATCCCAGCCGATCCGGGCGACGAACAGCCCCACCACGGCCGCCGCTATGGAGTCCATGTAGGACAGCCCCGCCATGCTCCCCGCCACCCCGGCGATGACGATAAGGGAGGAGATGGCGTCGGTGCGGCTGTGCCAGGCGTTGGCGGCCAGCAGGGAAGATCTGAGCCGATCGGCGAGGCGTTTGGTGTAGTGGAATATCCACTCCTTGGAGATCACCGAGATCGCCGCCACCAGAAGCGCCAGCAGCCCCGGTTGCAGCTGCCGCTCCGTATGGAACAGGCGCTCGACCGCGTCCCAGGTGATCCCCGCGGCCACCAGCAGCAGAGCCACCCCCAGGATTACCGTGGCGATGGTCTCGAAGCGGCCGTGGCCGTAAGGGTGGCTCTCGTCCGCGCCGCGGCTGGAGTGGCGCGCGGCATAGAGCACCACGAAGTCGGTGGCCAGATCGGAGAGGGAGTGGATCCCGTCCGCGATCAGGGCCTGGGACTGGCCCCAGAAACCGGCCGCCAGCTTGACCAGGGCCAGTAGCAGATCGATGGCCGACCCGACGAGCGTGACCTTACGGATCTGCCGGTAGCGCTGCCCCTCCTCCATTGGCTGCGCCCTCACCGTTCCCCTCCGCCCACCTCGATGAGGATCGCCAGCTCGCCCTCCCGCTCCCGGATCCAGATCACCCTGTGGCCGTTGATGCGGCACCACGCCGGAACGTCGCTTGCCGCGCCCGGATCGGTGCAAAACACCTCCAGCTGCTCCCCGCGCGCCATCCGTCCAATCCGATCCTGTACCCTGATGACCGGCAACGGGCAGAGCAGGTGGCGCGCATCCAGCTGCTGCCTCACAGATACCACTCCGGAAGCACCTCCTCCGCGGACATGGGGGCCACCCGCAGCAGCCGCTGCGCACCCTGCGGCTCCTCCACCCGCAGCTCCACCTGCTCCGCATTCCGGCCGGAGCTGAAACGGGCGGTGATGCGCGCCGCCAGTTCCCAATCCTCCTCCCCGGCCTCGCCGTCGATCAGCGCAAGCGGCCCCGGATGGCTGACGGTGCGCAGCTGAATGAACCGGTGGCGGAAGCCCTGCAGGAAGTTGTTCTCCCCCTCCTCGCGGCCGATAATCAGCTTGAAATGGGGCCGGGGTCGCAGGTGGCGCCCCACCTTGAGCAGCATTATGTCATCCAGCTCATACTCCCGGCTGCCGCGCGCCTGCCACAGGTCGGCCAGCTTGCGGGAGTAGGCCTCATCGGTGAGAAAACAGCAGCCCCCGGCAGGCTGCGCATAGTCGCTCAGCCCGAAGCGCTCCGCCAGGGCCATCTGGGGCTTGCGCGAGCGGCCGCTGAAGCCATACAGTTGGTCCCGATCCACCCAACCCTCACGCTCCGGCAGGGTGGGCGGCAGATTCTTCGCGCACAGCGGACGTAGCAGGCGATCACCCGCGCCCGACTCCCGCACCACGGTGCGCATGGTGTCCCGGCGCTGCGACATGGGGCGCTGCCCCACCACCTCTCCGGTGATGATGAAATCGAAACCGTGCGCCTCGATCCACTCCACCGCCTTGCCCACCATGAAGCACTTGCAGTCCAGGCAGGGGTTGAGATTGGCCCCGTAGCCATAGCGGGGATTGATCACCACCCCCTTGTACTGCTCCGTCACATCCACGATATGCAGCCTGATGCCAAGCTGCTCCGCCACCCAAAGCGCATTGTTGCGTTTGGGCCGGGCTCGATCCCGCTTGCGGATGGCATGGGTATGCCCCTCCACGCAGAAGCCGGTATAGAAGTTCACCCCCTCCACGTGGATCCCCTGCTCCATCACCACCCGCGCGGCCAGCATGGAGTCCAGGCCTCCGGAGATCAGGGCCAATGCCTTGCGCTGCTCACTCATGACTCCCTATATTACCGTATTCCCGGCGATATCAAGACGTTCTTCGGTACCAAACCGCGTCTGATAATAATCTCATCACAGAATTGGTGGTTACCCTTTAACCCACTCGAAATTCAAAAGAGCCAAAAACAGGCCATCCGAAACTGCAGCTTGGATTTGGTATGAATGACAAAGAATACTGATGGCCGGCGTAGCCGGCGCGAATGTGCAAGTTAGGTATATTTTCAATCCTTGGTGTGAAAACCCACACACCGTAAGCAGCACGGTTTGCATAGGCGTTGCTGCAACAGATCCTCCTTCAGCTCAAGGCTCACAACATCCGTTCTGGCATCTACCGGCTCACCCAACCGCCCGACCATAGCCAAAACAAACCGCGGGTTAGGGTGGTCGCCAAGCGAAACACCGGAATCTCCTCTCTCTATCCTGTGGAAAGCAGTTTGGCTGACGGAGGCCCGCTCCTCCAAAAGCGCGGTGGGAATACACTGACCAAGCATGGCGTCACGCTATGCCGCCCTGGTTTGCGCAGATCCTGCCCCTGAAACAGCATGGAATCCGGAATCTGCGATTCACAACATTGCAATCTCCCGATTGCTCAACCCGTGGTGATAGCGGCCCATCTGCTCCACTTTCCTTTCCAGGGCGTGGATGATCAGGCGGCTGAACGGCACATTGGTGAACTGTTCCGCACTGAGCAGTCCTCCCGGGCTGAAGACGTTGATCTCCATCAGCTTGTTGCCGACGATGTCCAGCCCGACGAGGAACATGCCGTCCTGGATCAGTTTGGGACGGACGATCTCCACCAACTCCAGGATGTCGTCGTCGATGGTGGCGGGGCGGGAGATGGCTCCGGCGGTCATGTTGCTGCGCATGTCGCCATCGCCGGGACGGCGGGCGCGGTGCAGGGCGGCGTACTTGCCCTGGTGC
>DRMK01000251.1 GCA_011322575.1 Gammaproteobacteria bacterium | reverse complement strand
GGCGATACCGGAGAAAAAACTTATGAACTCGTTGAACTCCACGTCGTCAATGGTGGACCTGATTATATCCCCCATGGCGCTCACCAGTGCCGCGCTTTTGACACCGCGAATCTTCATCACATCATCGACGATGGACTCTTTCATGACCACCTTCTCCACATAGCCGTCCTCCCCTTCTGCGCGTTCATCCGACCGGGGCCGTCCACGGGATGAGGTTTTCGCAATCGAGCCATCTTTGACCACGTGCATGTCCGCCATTTCCATTCCCCCTCTGCTACCTGTTACGTGCGGAACGACGTCGTGTACCGTGGGAATATCACGCAACTGCTCAAGTTCCGCACCCGGTACGGACGTGGCATGAACCGCCTTTTGCTCTTTCATAGCTGCCTCCTTCGAAAAGCTGGCGCTGCCGGAGTCGATATATCGCTCAACGCAGGAGCTGACGCCCTCCAGCAGTTTCCCGATCACCAGCAACACATCGCGTTTCTCCCTGGCATCGATCAGTGCAACAGAAGTAGTCACACCCTGTTTTCCCAGCCAGCTGCAGTAGTCGTCCAAAGTGGGCACCGGACAGACATCCGTGTGCGTCACTGCAACTATAAATTTTTTGTCACCAATAAGATGACAAAACTCCTTCATGTAAAATCTCAAATCCCGAAAGGGATAGTTGCGCGAGTTGTCTATCAGCAGGACAAAACCGACGCACTCCTTGGCGATGTCGTTTGCCAGAATCTCCCACATGAACCGGAACCGTTCCTGGCCCGGAGTGCCGTACAGATGTACCCGCTCTTCGTCACCCAGCTGCAGCACGCCGTTGTCCATGGCAACGGTGGTTCTGGCCTTGCGTAATGCTGACTCAGTGGATACCCGAACATCGCAATCATGATAGATCAGGCTGCTAACCGTCTGTATAGCAGTGGTTTTCCCGGCGCCAACGGGGCCAGTGAATATAAGTTTGAAATCTTTCATTACGCCTGTCGGCGGACCATGCCCAGCAAATCTGTTTCATCCTGGCCTCCCTGCCTCGAGGTCGTTCATATTAAGTCCCGAAAGAGAAAAGTCTCGTTGGTAGGGCGTCTCTCCATGCCAATCATCTATTGTTATTCGCGATGGCAGCAGAATCTATCTAGAACCCGCACAAACATTTTTTCCTAACTATAGCAAGCGAAGGCAACTTTCGTCAAACGCCATTGCCTCGTTGAGGTTTTGCAGCAGAGCCACGGCACTACGTCATCTGTTATCAGGACGATCGATGGCAAATGTTCTGGCAAGTTCCAATTTGAAGCCCCTCTGCCCCGCATAGTACAATCGGGCCCAGTGACTCCATCCGGGATCACGCAAGCACAGAGATATCACTGGAGAGGATAATTATGGACATACTGAAACTGGGCGCTTCGCTGCTGATGGACAAGCTTGGGGGTGGCAACAGCGATCTAGGCAGCATCTCTTCCGCTCTCAGCGGGCTGCTTTCCGACAATGACGGGAATCTCAACCTCGGGAATCTCGTATCCAGCATGCAGGAGAAAGGGCTGGGCTCCGTGGTGGAATCATGGCTGGGTGACGGGGAGAACGAGGCCATCTCCGGCGAGCAGGTAAAGGAGCTGTTTGGCAGCGACAAGATCTCCCAGGTGGCAAGCCAGATGGGAGCGGATGAGGAGAGCGTGCTGAGCGGTCTTTCCGAAGCACTGCCCCAGGTGGTGGACAAATCGAGCAGCGGTGGCTCCTTGCTGGATTCCCTGGGGGGGCTCGGCGGCGTTATGGATATGGCCAAGAAGCTGTTTTGAGTGACTCTCCTGCCCTGCGGCACGGATTGAGCGGCCGCCGGCCACAATCCTGCCGCAGCCATCTCCCGACCCGTCCTTCGCGTTTCCGCCGCTCCGCCGCCATGCCGCCGTCCGGCGCATGCGAGTGAAGCGCTACATCCAGCCAATCACTCCAGACCAGCGGCGGGTGGTTTGCGAGACCACTTCACGCTATCTGGAGCTGGCCGGCGAGCTCTTCCATATCGAGCTGGCTCCAATCCTGGTGGAGTTCGATCTGGAGGGCCGGTCTGCGGGAATGTACCGCAACCGGTACGGACGGCGCACCATACGCTACAACGCCTACCTGTTCGCAAAATACTTCGCCGACAACCTGGCCACCACCGTACCTCACGAGGTGGCGCACTACGCGGCCGATGTACTGTATGGCGCGCACCGCATCAAACCGCATGGCGTGGAGTGGCAGGGGATAATGCGCGCTCTGGGTGCGGAACCAAGGGCAACCGGACGCTACGATCTGGAAGGCGTTCCCGTCAGAAGGCAGCGCCGCTTCGGCTACCGCTGCCGCTGCGGCACACACTGGCTGAGCGCCACCCGCCACAACCGGGTGCTCCGCCGGAACGGCTCCTATCTGTGCAGGCGGTGTGGAGCGGAACTCGTCCACCAGGAGGAAGCCGTTTCACCGACCTCCGCTCAGGAGTAAATCGGCGCGTCTCTCGAACCGCCGCAACAGATCGCCGCAGCCGTAACCCAGCAACCGCTGCAAGGGCGGTTTCAGTACACTCGCCCGCAGGCCTACCTCCACCCTGAGGCTAACCATGCAGCCTGCTTCCTTGCATCTCTCGAACCACCACTCGATGGTCATGCTCCCGAAAGGGGCATCGATATCGCTGATGACTATCCGCCTGCAGCGCTCCAGCCGGGCAACGGAACGAAACAGTAACGGGAAAGGGCCAGCCTGGAGTTTCTGCTCCACCTCCATCCGGTCTGCCTCCGCGTGCAGAACGCGAACCCGCACCCAGCCGGGCAGAAACTCGGGATAGCGCTCTACGTCTGCGACCACCGCGAACACCTGTCTGCAGGGGTACGGAAAATACCTCGAACCATGCTGGCGCATGGCGGGCATATCCGCCGGATCACCGTCTCTTTTGACCTGCATCAATCAGCTCCCGCTTACATACCTGACCGCCCGCACCTGTTTACTATACTTGGAAATAGAGGCGGGAAAATGGGTTCGCCATTTTCCCCCGAAATCCGCCACTGGCGAGAGCTGTCGCCCCCTCATCTACACACAGGAGAGTGTAGCCATGAGTACCGAACCGACCTTCTATGAAATCTTGCGCCGGCAGGGCATCACGCGACGCAAGTTCCTCAAGTTCTGCAGCCTCACCGCGGCGTCGCTGGGGCTTGCGCCGGAATTCGCCGGCACCATTGCCCACGCGCTGGAGACCAAGCCGCGCGTGC
>DRMK01000250.1 GCA_011322575.1 Gammaproteobacteria bacterium | reverse complement strand
GGGATTGGCCAGCTCTGCCTCCACGACCGCTTTCAGCTCCTGATAGCTTCGGGCATGGGCCGAGATGTCGCTGTACTGGTAGATGGTATCATCCAGCCGCTTTCTGAGGCGAAAACGCAACGGCCCCCGGTAGCTCCAGCGTACCTTGAGAAAATCGCACCAGACCACCGGTTTGTCCAGCGCGGCAAACTCGAACAGGGCAGATGAGGCGTCACTGATCATCAGATCGGCACAACCCATGTACGGAAGGAGATTGAAGGCGTCCGGTTCCGGAAAATGGACATTGGGCGCCCGGGACCAGCGAGTCAGCTTCTCCCGTTGCCGGCGATACTTCTCCTTGCTCAAGGTAAAGGGGTGCGGCTTGACGATGAGGTTGTACTCCCTGAACTGCCCGGGCCAGTCGTCCGCCATCAACTCAATGGAGCTTGGATAGTAGGTCGGCGCATAGAGTATCGTTCTCTTGTTCTCGTCCAGACCGGCTCCGGCCAGGTCCAGCCGTGGCCGCCGATCCGGTGGCCCGAACAACGGATCCAGCTTGGCGTAGCCCACCTCCAGCATGGGCCTCCCCGGATACATCCGCTCCAGAATTTCTGTATAATGAGGCCCTTCGACGAAACGGATGTCCATCTCCATCAGGCCCGGCCTGTAAACGTCGCTTTTCATGCCGATGCCGTGATAGAGCTGGGCCGTTTTGGTGGCTGGGGCGAGTTTGCCCAGGTCCGGAAAGGTATTGCCGAAAATGACCCAGTGGGGCGACATCTCTCGGTAGAACCTGGCCGCGCCGGCGCGGTTTTCGACCCAGTGAGCCTTCAGACCCTCCTGGCTCACCACCGTATTGATGGCCTGTTGCATGCCGTGTTCGCGGTAGAAACAGAAATGACACTCGGCGCCTTGCTCCTGCAGCCGGCGATAGACGGGCAGATATTGGGTCAGATAGTAGAGATGGGTGGCATCGAAAAAGATTTTCATCCGGTATTTACGATTCGACATCCATTTGAAACGACCCGTGAATGGTAACCGGTTTGGACGACCAAAACCATGGAAGTCCCGCGGAGCGCATACCCCGTATCCAATTCATCCCAAACAGACCACCAGATGAAGAAGACCACTCAATTCAAAAACCTGCTGCAATCCAGCGGGCTCGAGTTCATCCTCGAGGCCCACAACGGCATGAGCGCCCGTATCGCTGAAGAGGCGGGGTTCAAGGGAATCTGGGGCAGCGGCCTCTCCCTGTCGGCCCAGTTCGGGGTGCGCGACAACAACGAGGCGAGCTGGACCCAGGTGCTGGAGATGCTGGAGTTCATGTCCGACGCCACCACCATCCCCATCCTGCTGGATGGGGATACCGGCTATGGCAACTTCAACAACATGCAGCGGCTGGTGCATAAACTGGAGCAGCGGGACATCGCCGCAGTGTGCATCGAAGACAAGCTGTTTCCCAAGACCAACAGCTTCATCAAGGGGGATGCCCAGCCCCTGGCGGACATCGACGAGTTCTGCGGCAAGATCAAGGCGGGCAAGGATGCACAGCGCGACGACGACTTTTCCATCGTGGCGCGGGTGGAGGCCTTCATCGCGGGATGGGGGCTGCAGGAGGCGTTGCGCCGCGCCGCGGCCTATCATGAAGCAGGCGCCGACGCCATCCTGATCCACTCCGCCCTGTCGGTGCCGGACGAAGTGCTGGCCTTCAAGCGGGAGTGGGGAGATCGCTGCCCGGTGGTGATCGTGCCTACCAAGTACTACGCCACTCCTACCGATGTGTTTCGCGAGCACGGCTTTTCCATCTGCATCTGGGCCAACCAGATGATGCGGGCGGCCATCGGGGCCATGCAGCAGACTGCAAAGAGCCTGTTGGAGGATGAAAACCTGCTCTCGGTGGAGGATCGCATCGTTCCGGTCTCCGAGGTGTTCCGCCTGCAGGGGGCCGCCGAGCTGCAGGAGGCGGAGAAACGCTATCTTCCCAAAAGCGCTCAGGGAGTGCGCGCCATCGTGCTGGCCGCCTCCCGGGGCACCGAACTGGGCGAGCTGACCGAAACGAAACCGAAGGCGATGGTGGAGATAGGGGGCACCCCCCTGCTCTCCCACATCACCACCGCCTACAACGCGGTGGGCATCAAGAAGATCACCGTGGTGCGGGGGTTCGGCAAACAGATGATGGACCTGCCCGGCCCCGACTATGTGGACAATGACGAATTCGCCGATACCGGCGAGCTGTTCTCCCTGCAGACAGCACTCGCCAAACTGGATGACGAACAGGATACCATCATCTCCTACGGGGACGTGCTGTTCAACAAATACATCCCCCAGGCGCTGTCGGAAGAGAAGGACGAATTCGTCATCGCCGTGGATACCAACTGGCGCGAGAGCGTCAACCGGCACCGTCTGGCCGACTATGTGCGCTGCAGCCACCCCAATTCACGCCAGGCATTCGGCAGCCGCATCGTGTTGGAACGGATCGGGGCGGATCTGCCGGAAGGCGCGATTCACGGGGAGTGGATGGGCTTCCTCAAGGTCGGCCGCACCGCCCTCCCGCTGCTGCGGGAGATGCTGGAGGAGATTCTCGCCACACCGGAAGGACGCCGCGCCAAGATGCCGGTCCTGCTCAACGAACTGGTATCGCGGGGCCGGCCCGTCCGGGTGATCTATACCACCGGTCACTGGCTCGATATCGACTCCCTGGACGACGTAGTGCAGGCCGGGAGCTTCTAGATGATTCCCGCTGCCAGCTTCATCGAGCCCGCCCGCGCTC
>DRMK01000249.1 GCA_011322575.1 Gammaproteobacteria bacterium | reverse complement strand
TGGCATACCCCTCATGGGAAAGGGTCACCACCACCTCCTCCTCTGTGATGAGGTCCTCCAGGGTGAGGTCGGTTCGATCCAGCTGTATCTCGGTGCGGCGCTCGTCCCCATACTGCTCCCGGATGACCAGCAGTTCGTCGCGGATCACCTCCATCAGTCTGGCGTCGCTGGCCAGAATCTCGAGAAGATCATGAACCTCATCCAGCAGCTCTTTGTATTCTTTTAATATTTTCTCCTGTTCCAGCCCGGTGAGACGATGCAGGCGCATCTCCAGGATGGCCTGGGCCTGAACCGGAGAGAGGTGGTACAGCCCTTCCACCATTCCATACTCCCTGCCCAGCTGCTCCGGCCGGGAGGAGTCGGCTCCCGAGCGCTCCAGCATCTCCAGCACCACTCCCGGCTGCCACCCCCGCTCCAGCAGCCCCTCCTTCGCCTCTGCCGGACTGGCGGCGGACTTAATCAGTTCGATGACCGGGTCGATGTTGGCCAAGGCTACCGCCAACCCCTCCAGGATGTGGGCGCGCTCGCGGGCCTTGCGCAGCTCGAATACGGTACGGCGGGTCACCACCTCGCGCCGGTGGCGGATGAACGCCTCCAGCATCTGTTTCAGGTCGAGCAGTCGCGGCTGGCCGTCCACCAGCGCCACCATGTTGATGCCGAACACGCTCTGCATGGCGGTGTGCTTGAACAGGTTGTTGAGCACCACCTCCGGGACCTCACCCCGCTTGAGCTCGATCACCATGCGCATCCCCTCCTTGTCGGATTCGTCGCGCAGCTCGTGGATCCCCTCCAGGCGCTTCTCCTTGACCAGCTCGGCGATCTTCTCCATCAGGCGCGCCTTGTTTACCTGGTAGGGAAGCTCCCTGACCACGATACGCTGGCGCCCGTTGTCCATCTCCTCGAATTCGGTGCGGGCGCGCACGTAGATGCGTCCACGCCCGGTGTGGTAGGCCTCATGAATACCGCGCGCACCGTTGATGATGCCCGCGGTGGGAAAATCGGGGCCCGGGATATGCTGCATCAGCCCGGCGACATCCAGATCGGGCTGCTCGATGAGGGCCAGGCAGGCCTCGATCACCTCCCCCATGTTGTGCGGCGGAATGTTGGTGGCCATGCCCACCGCAATACCGGCGGAGCCGTTGATCAGCAGATTGGGAACCCGTGTGGGCAGGATGGCCGGCTCCAGCTCCGACTCGTCGTAGTTGGGGACGAAATCGACCGTCTCCTTGTCGATGTCGGCCAGCATGTCATGCGCGATACGCGCCATGCGGATCTCGGTATAGCGCATGGCCGCCGGGGAGTCCCCGTCCACCGAGCCGAAGTTGCCCTGCCCATCGATGAGCATGTAGCGCAGCGAGAATGGCTGCGCCATGCGCACGATGGTGTCGTACACCGCTGTGTCCCCGTGGGGGTGATATTTACCGATGACGTCGCCGACGATACGGGCGGACTTCTTGTAGGGCTTGTTCCAGTCGTTGCCCAGCTCGCTCATGGCATAGAGCACACGGCGATGCACCGGTTTGAGACCATCACGCACATCGGGGAGGGCACGTCCTACGATTACGCTCATGGCGTACTCCATGTAGGAGTGCTTCATCTCGTCCTCGATGTTGATCGGGAGGAGTTCTTTGGCGAATGCTTCCATCAGGCTTTTTTTCGGATTCAGATCCGCGCATTATACCACAATGACCGGACCGCCGACCTGCGGTGCCGCCTGAATCGCAAGAAGAGAGGGAAACCGCTCAGAAATACATCTCGATGGCGTTGTCGAGCGTGGCGCGGATGTCCTCGTCATCGGTGATCGGCTGGGTCATGGCCATGCGGCAGGCGCGCCGCGGCTCGATACCCTGCTCTATCAGCTGCGCGGCATAAACCAGGAGCCGGGTGGAGATCCCCTCGTCGAGGCCATGGCCCTTCAGGTTTCGTGCCGCATGGGCTATCTGCACCAGCATGGCGCAACGCTCCGCATCCAGACCGCTCTCCTGCTGCAGGATGGCGGCCTCGGTTTCGGCTTCGGCGTAGTCGAACTCCAGCGCCGTGAAACGCTGCTTGGTGGACTGTTTCAAATCCTTCATCAGGCTCTGGTAGCCCGGGTTGTAGGAGATCACCAGCTGAAAGTCGGGGTGCGCCTCGATCAGCTCCCCCTTCTTGTCCAGCGGCAGCGTCCGCCGGTAATCGGTCAGGGGGTGGATCACCACCGTGGTGTCCTGGCGAGCTTCGACGATCTCGTCCAGATAGCAGATCCCACCCATGCGCGCAGCCATGGTCAGAGGCCCGTCCTGCCAGCAGGTTCCCTCCTTGTCCAGGAGAAAACGCCCCACCAGATCGGAAGCGGTCATATCCTCGTTACAGGCAACTGTTATCAACGGGCGGTCCAGTTTCCATGCCATGTACTCGACGAAACGGGACTTGCCGCACCCGGTGGGCCCCTTGATCATGACCGGAAGACGTTTGCGGTAGGCCGCTTCATACAGCTCCACCTCATCGGCCTGGGGCTGATAGAACGGCTCCTCCCTGATTTTGTACTGCTCGTATTCACTCATTTCGATAATCCACCTCGAAGGCTCCGACGGTAATCGCTGATCCGGAGCCTGCTATCCGCTCACCGGATCGATGATGCCGGAAGCATGGTACCAGAAACAAAAACCCCCGCGTGGAAGCAGGGGCTTTTGCGGCTCGGAGAAGACGGGGCTACTTGTGAACGCCCAGCTTCTCCCGCCAGCCCGGATAGATGCGATCCGCGTCCCAGTCGAACGACTCGAAAGCGCCGGCAAGCTCCTTGTGATCCTTGGCGTACTCCACCAGGTCGATACCTGCCATCCAGGCGTCGCGCGCCTGACGCAGGGAGATAGCGCCAGCGGTTCCGCCATCCTTGTGGCCGAAAGCGCCACCGCCGGAGGTCTGTATGACGTTGCAGTGGCCCAGATTGTCGAAGAATCCGGGCAGACGCAGGGCGTTCATTCCACCGGAGATGATCGGGGTGGTAGCCTTCATCCCGTACCACTTCTGCTTGAAATAGAGGCCCTCGGCCTCGTCCCGCTCCAGCATGTAGGCGAGATACTTCTCGGTGGCATCGCCTTCCATCTTGCCGTATCCCATCGTTCCGCAATGGATTCCGGACGCCCCCTGCAGACGGGCCATCTTCATGTGGACCAGCGGGTTGTAGCCCCGCTTGGACTGCGGTGAGGTCACGGCGCCATGGCCGGCGCGATGATAGTGCAGGAACTGGTTGGGGAAGTGGCGGCGGCAGGTGGTAACCGCGGAAGGACCACCCACATAGCCGTCCACCAGGAACGCCACGTGATCGGCATTCTCGGCGAAGGCCTCCAGGATGAACTCGCCACGGGCGATCATTTCGTGCGGATCGTCGGCGGTGATGTTGGCCGAAAAGAGCTTGGCCTCGCCGGTTTCATCCTGCGCCCGGCGCATGGCATCGGCGATCAGCGGGATGATCTCGCGCAGCGGGGCAAACACCTGGTTGCCCTGGGGTTCATCATTCTTGATGAAATCACCACCCAGCCAGAACTGGTAGCAGGCATCGGCGAACGGCTGCGGACGCAGGCCCAGCTTGGGCTTGATGATGGTGCCCACCACCATGCCACCGTTTTCGATGGGCCGACCCAGTACGCGCCACATGTCGACGATGTTCATGGCGGGGCCATCGAACAGGCGCATGTACTTGGGGGGCACGTAGAAATCGAGCATCTTGGCGTACTCCACGTCACCCATGCCCTGGTTGTTGCCAATGGTCAGGGTGAGGAACGAGACCATCATGGCGCGGCCATCGATGATGTTGCGGTCGAACAGATCCACCGGATAGGCGATCTTCATCAGCTCCTTGGCCTCATCGATCTCATAAACGATGGCATCTACTCCGCGGGTGAAATCATCGGTAGTGCAGACCTCCACGTTGGTGCCGGTGGAAGACTCAGCAGCAAAGTGCGCAGCGGTTTCC
>DRMK01000248.1 GCA_011322575.1 Gammaproteobacteria bacterium | reverse complement strand
TGGTGTTTCGCGGCAAGGCGCAGTGCGCAGGCAAGGGTTATTCCCTTGTCAAGCACTGCAACGCCGCAGCGGAACACCACAGGGACGCCCGAAGGGTTGGTCTGTCAACGTCCATGGCGGCGTTGCTCCTCTTGCAAAGGGCAACGGCCATTCGCTGCGAGGAGCGCCTTGCCCTGAACGCTGACAGACCAACTGAATCCTAATTTATTACCTTGAAAGAGTACTAGGGAAGGGCCCCCATGCTATACCGCTGTCAGGGCCGGTTCCACGCTTCTCTTGAGCTTCTGCAACGCATTTTTCTCCAGCTGACGGATGCGCTCTGCGGAAACGCCATATTTGTCGGCCAGCTGGTGAAGCGTGGCCTTTCGTTCGTTGAGCCAGCGCTGCTCGATGATGTCGCGGCTGCGCTGATCCAGGGAGGAGAGCGCGCGCTGCAGCTGCTCGTTGTTGAATGCCGCGCTCTCCAGCTGCTCGATCTCCTGGGCAGGATCGGGGCGCAGATCTTTCAGGTAGGCGGCCGGAGCCCTTGCTCCGGAGTCACTGTCCTCGCCCTCCCTCATGTCAAAGGAGGTGTCCTGGCTGCTCATGCGCTGCTCCATCTCGATTACCGATTGGGGAGATACTCCCAGGTCCCTGGCTACGGAGTCGATCTCTTCCCGGTTGAACCACCCCAGACGTTTCTTGGAGCTGCGCAGGTTGAAGAACAGCTTGCGCTGCGCCTTTGTGGTAGCGATTTTGGCGATACGCCAGTTGCGCAGGATGTACTCGTGGATCTCGGCACGGATCCAGTGAACCGCGAACGAAACCAGGCGCACCCCCACGGCGGGGTTGAAGCGCTTCACCGCCTTCATCAGGCCGATGTTACCCTCCTGGATCAGATCCGCCTCCGGCAGCCCATAGCCACGGTAGCCGCGCGCGATGTGGACCACGAAACGCAGGTGAGAGAGGACCAGCTGGCGGGCCGCGTCCAGGTCGTTGTTTTTGTGCAGGCGGATGGCGAGTTCGCGCTCCTGTTCCGCGCTCAGCACGGGGAGCGCGTTGATCCTGCTTTTGTACGCTTCCAGGCTGCCGCTGCTGACGGCGGGCAGGGAGTAGCAACTGTTTGTCATGACGGCATTTCCTTGTTGTTCATCCAGTATTGAACTATATATTACATTTTAGCACTCTATGGGTGAGAGTGCTAATCGGGGGCAAAGTTCCCTGCTAAGGAGGGAGATGTTTTGGGAAGACCCATGTATTGAAAAAGCGGCGGGCCATCCTCATATTCCCTGGCAGGGAACTTGAGCAGACAGAGGAGGGTATCACCCATGAACGTGATTCACTATCAGCCCTGGAGCACCCTGGAGCAGATGCGCAGGGAGATGGACAAGGTGCTGGCGAGCTATGCCGACCGGGAGGAGGGAGGCAATATGGTGGCGGCCGACTGGTTACCGGCCGTCGACATCAGGGAAGAGCCGGAACGGTTCGTGATCATTGCCGATGTGCCGGGAGTCGAGCCAAAGGAGATCGACGTGAACATGGAGCACGGCGTGTTGACCATCAGCGGGGAGAGGCGGAAGGAGCCGGAGGAGGAGATGAAGGGATACCGGCGGGTCGAGCGGCCGCGGGGCAGTTTCTACCGTCGCTTCACCCTGCCGGAGAGTGCGGATGCGGAGCGGATCAGCGCCAGATGCAGCAACGGGGTGCTGGAGATAGTGATACCCAAGCAGGAGAAGGTGCAGCCCCGCAAGATAACCGTTCAGAGCTGAGCGGGGAACCCATCGGGGCCGGCTTGGTCACTATGTGGCGGGGGCGCGGCCCCAATCCCAACTATCGCAGGAGCATGGAGAAGATGAAAAAGATACCCGGTTGCACCTTCATTCTGGCGCTGTTCATGCTGGTGGCGGGCGAGGCCCTGGCCGCCCTTCCGGCTGTGGACAGCGGGGGAACGGCTCTGCCCACGCTGGCTCCGATGCTGGAAAAGGCCACCCCGGCGGTGGTAAACATCGCCACCCGCGGGCGGGTACGGGTGCGCGAGAATCCGCTGTTCAACGACCCATTCTTCCGGCACTTTTTCGATCTTCCCCAACGCCCCCGGGAGCGGCTGACTCAGAGTCTTGGTTCGGGTGTGGTGGTGGATGCCGGGAAGGGCTATATCCTCACCAACAACCATGTCATAGAGAAGGCCGACGAGATCGAGGTCACCCTGCGGGACGGGCGCAAGCTGAAGGCGGAGCTGGTGGGCAGCGATCCGGCCACCGACATCGCCGTCATCAAGGTCAAGCGGGACGGGCTCACGGCCCTCCCCCTGGCCGACTCGGACCGCCTGCGGGTGGGTGATTTCGTGGTTGCCATCGGTAACCCGTTCGGTCTGGGGCAGACCGTGACCTCCGGGATCGTAAGCGCGCTGGGGCGTACCGGCCTGGGGATCGAGGGTTACGAGGATTTCATCCAGACAGATGCCTCCATCAATCCGGGCAACTCCGGCGGGGCGCTGGTGAACCTGCGCGGTGAACTCGTGGGGATCAACACCGCGATCTTCTCCCAGAGTGGCGGCAACATCGGCATAGGTTTTGCCATCCCCATCAACATGGCCCGCGAGGTGATGCAGCAGCTGATCGAGCATGGCCGCGTGGAGCGGGGCGTTCTTGGGGTTCAGGTACAGGATCTGACCCCGGAGCTGGCCCGGGCATTTGCCATCCCCAACCGCCGCGGCGTGGTGATAAGCGCCGTGGTGCCAGGTTCGGCGGCGGAGAAAGCGGGGCTGAAGACCGGTGACATCATCGTCGCGGTCAACGGCCGGCCCGTAGAGGATAGCGCGGATGTACGCAACCGCATCGGGTTGATAAGAGTGGGAAGTCGCGTGGAGCTGAAAATACTGCGCGACGGCAAGGAGCGTATCGTCCACGCCACGATTGGCGAGGAGCAGCATGCGGAGATGAGGGGCGAGGAGCTGCATCCCTACCTGGAGGGAGCCGTTCTGGGAGAGATCGGGGAGAACTCGCCTCTCTACGAGCGCGTCAAGGGGGTCGTGGTGACAGATGTTGACCCCGGTAGCAGGGCGTGGCAGGCCGGGTTGCGCAAGGGGGATGTGATTACCTCTGCCAATCGCCGGCCGGTTGGCAGCCTGAAGCAGCTGCGCAAGGCGATCAAGGGGCAGGATACACTCCTGCTGAACGTGCAGCGCGGCAACAGCGCCCTGTTCCTGCTGCTGCGCTGAGTGTGACGTTATTCCCGTACTGGTGTTGGTGAAAATGTTATTGTGTTTTACTACCATATTCGCTACCATCGCCGAGCTGGGGAAATCGATATTGCAGAGATTTTCTGGTTGCTTGATTGGTGGTTAACGGGATTAGAAATATACAAAAGGAGCATGAAATGATGATACGGAGGTATTTGGTTATAGCGCTGGCAGCGGGACTGGTTCTCGGTGTAACAGCGTGCGAGAAGGCTGCAGATACTGCAAAACATGCCGCCGATGCGGCCAAGGAAACCGCGTCCAGCGCCGTGGATGCTGCCAAGGATGCCGCCGGTGAGGCTGCCGGCAAGGCCGCGGATGCTGCCAAGGATGCCGCCGCTGGCGCCGTGGAGGGTGCGAAAGAGGCCGCCGCTGGCGCCGTGGATGCCGCCAAGGAGGCGGCTGTCAATGTGGCGGAGGGCGCCAAGGATGTAGCCGGTAAGGCGGTGGAAGGCGCCAAAGAGGCGGTCAACCCCTGCGCGGTGGTGGACAAGGCCAAAGAGGTTGCCGGTGGTGCGGTGGAAGGTGCCAAAGAGATGGCTAGCGGCGCCGTGGAGAAAGCCAAGGAGATGGTGAACCCTTGCGCAGCGGCCGATAAGGCCAAGGAGGCGGTAAATCCCTGTGCCGCCATGGACAAGGCCAAGGAGGCCGCTCACGGCCACGATCACTGAGCTGTCGTAGCCGTTTCAGGTGTTGTGACAAGGGCGCAGAGAAATCTGCGCCCTTGTTGTGTCCGGAGAACGTTGTCCCGGCGTTCCGTTACAACCGCGTATCATCCAGCTTCCGGTTGGGGCTTTCCCGTATACTGTTACC
>DRMK01000247.1 GCA_011322575.1 Gammaproteobacteria bacterium | reverse complement strand
GCCGGGACTGCGCGAGGCGCCGCTGCGCGCTTGCCGGGGGGCGTTCACCGGGCGGCTTCCCGGTCCTGGATCAGCCGCCCCCGCTCCAGTTTCAGCACCCGGTAGGGCATGCGGCCGATCAGATCCAGATCGTGGCTGGCGATCAGTACCGATACCCCGACCTGGTTGAACAGCTCGAACAGGCCCATGATCTCGCGGGAGAGCTCCGGATCCAGGTTGCCGGTGGGCTCGTCGGCCAGCAGCAGCGGCGGCTTGTTGACCACCGCCCGGGCTATGCCGATGCGCTGCTGTTCGCCTCCGGACAGGGTTACGGGATAGCGGTTCTCCTTGTGCAGCAGATCCACCATGTCCAGCGCGGCGCGCACCCTGCGCTGTACGTCGCGGCGCTGCAGCCCGGTGATGATCAGCGGCAGGGCCACATTGTCGAACACGGTGCGGTCGTATAGCAGGCGGTAGTCCTGGAAGATGATTCCGATGTTGCGCCGCAGGCGGGGAATGCCGCGCCTGCCGATGCGGGAGAGGTTCTGGCCGTTGACCGTGATCTGGCCGCTGCTGGCCCGTTCGATCAGGGTGATCAGCTTGAGCAGGGAGCTCTTGCCGGCCCCGGAGTGGCCGGTGAGAAACGCCATTTCACCCGCCTCCAGCCGGAAGCTCACCCCGTTCAGCGCCTCCTGGCCGCCGGGATAGCGCTTGCTGACCTTGTCGAACAGAATCAACGCATCGACCCCGCCATCAGCCTGCCGGATGGTTCACTCCTCAAACAGCGCCTCCACGAACTCCCCGGCGTCGAATACCCGCAGATCGTCGATCCCCTCGCCGATACCGATGAAGCGGATGGGAACCCCGAGCCGGTTGGCGATGGCGAACAGCACCCCGCCCTTGGCGGTGCCGTCCAGCTTGGTGATGGTGATGCCGGTGAGTCCCAGCAGCTGGTGGAACTGATCGGCCTGGGCGAGGGCGTTCTGTCCGGTGCCGGCGTCCAGCACCAGCATGATCTCGTGGGGCGCATCCGGGTCGAGGCGCTGGATCACCCGCTTCACCTTGGCCAGCTCGTCCATCAAACCCTGCTGGGTGTGCAGCCGGCCCGCGGTATCCGCTATCAGCACGTCGCTGCCCCGGGAGCGCGCCGCCTGCAGGGCGTCGTGGATCACCGCGGCGGAGTCCGCTCCGCTGTGCTGGGCGATCACCGGGATATCGTTGCGCTCGCCCCACACCTGGAGCTGCTCCACCGCCGCGGCGCGGAAGGTGTCACCCGCCGCCAGCATCACGCTGCAGCCCTGCTGCTGTAGCTGCTTGGCCAGTTTGCCGATGGTGGTGGTCTTGCCGGCGCCGTTGATGCCCACCATCAGGATCACGAACGGCCGGGTCTCGTCCGGTATCACCAGCGGCTGGCTGACCGGGGTGAGGATGGCGAGCAGCTCCTCGCGCAGGGCATCGAGCAGCGCCCCGGCCTCGTTCAGCTGCTTGCGCGATACCCGCTCGGTGAGCCGGTCGATGATCTGCTGGGTGGTCTCTACCCCCACATCGGCCAGCAGCATCCGGGTCTCCAGCTCCTCCAGCAGCTCGTCGTCGATGTTTTTCCTGCCCAGCAGCAGGCCGGACAGCCCCGCAGTGAGACCGCTGCGGGTGCGCGCCAGGCGCTCGCGCAGGCGGCCCATGAGTCCCTTGCCATCGCTGGCGGCTTCCTGGGGGGAGGTTTTCTTCCTGATGAAACCAAACATCGTTTTGGTAGTCTCAATCCGGGCTTGTCGGTATCTGGCAGGTGCGGTTTATTTTATCATTATCCCCTTCTGCCACGAAAACGGAAAGAACAACAATGCAACATGCAAAACTGCTCTCCGCGCTGCTGCTCTGGGCGCTGTTCACCGCCGCTCCGGTAATGGCCCAGGTGCATGAGTTCCGGCTCGACAACGGGCTCAAGGTGCTGGTGAAGGAGGATCACCGCGCTCCGGTGGTGGTCTCCCAGATTTGGTACAAGGTGGGCTCCAGCTACGAACACGACGGTATCACCGGGGTGTCCCACGTGCTGGAGCACATGATGTTCAAGGGTACCGCCAGGCACGGTCCGGGGGAGTTTTCACGCATC
>DRMK01000246.1 GCA_011322575.1 Gammaproteobacteria bacterium | reverse complement strand
GCACGCCACATCCTCGGCAGCCAGGAGGGGATTGGGGCTGTCTGGCTGGAGACTACCGGATATCCACTATCTGCGGGAATAGCAAGTGATCCGGTTATCCCAAAGTGTCCCCAATCCCCTTATGCCGACCATCTTCCGGCGTGCATTCTGCCTGTCAAGGACGAAGCCGCTACGCGGTGATTTACCGTTTTACCCACACGATTTGGTGAAGACCCAAAATCACTCCCGGCGAACATCGTAACTGCCGAGGATACAGCCAACCTGTAATCAGCGGGCGGTATCGATTTTAAGGGCAAATACCAGGGCATCCTCCCGCCCTTCGGGGAGCGGATAGTAACCCCTGCGCCGCCCGATCTGTTCAAACCCGGCGGAGCGGTAGAGACGCACCGCCACCGGGTTGGACGGCCTGGCCTCCAGCAGCACCTGACGGCAACCGGAACTCCTCGCCTGCTCCACTATCCGCTGCAGGATCCAGCGGCCAATCCCCCTCCCCTGTGACTCGGGCCGCACGCACAGGTTGAGAATGTGCGCCTCCCCCACCTCCTCCGCGGTGGAGACGATACTGTAGCCCACCAGCTCGTCATACTGCTCATACACCTGGCAGTGATACCCGATGTGGAGACAGTCGCGCATTATGCCCTCGGTCCAGGGCACGGGGTAGGCACGGTTCTCGATGGCCATCACGGCGGAAATATCCTCCTCCGACATGGGCCGCGGACGCAGCGCCGGACAGAGCGCGGCGCTCACCGCCCCGCCACCTCCAGGGCCAGCTGCAGATCCTGCCACGCCTTGCGCTTCTCCAGCGGCGAGCGCAGCAGATAGGCGGGATGATAGGTGACCACGAGCGGCGTGGCCTCCTCTCCGTAGCTGTGCCGGCGGCCGCGCAGCCGGGAGAGCGGCGCATTGCTCTTGAGCAGATTCTGGGCCGCAACGCGCCCCACCGCCAGAATCAGCCGCGGCCGCACCAGCGCCACCTGCCGCCGCAGGTACGGTTCACACTGTTCCACCTCCTCGGGTCGGGGATCGCGGTTGTTGGGCGGGCGGCACTTCAACACGTTGGCGATATAGACCTGTTGCCGGTCCAGGCCGATGGCGTGCAGCATGGAATCCAGCAACTGGCCGGCCCGGCCGACGAACGGTTCGCCACGGCGATCCTCCTCGGCACCGGGGGCCTCCCCCACGATCATCCAGTCCGCGTTGCGGTTGCCGACACCGAACACCGCCTGGGTGCGGGTCCGGTACAGATCGCAAGCGGTACATGCCAGCACGCGCTCCCGCAGACCTTCCCAGTCCAGTACCCCGATGTCGTCATCCGGCGCAACCGGAGAGGCGCCATCGGCGCGGGGGGCGGGGCAATCCGGCTCCGCAGGACGTTCGGCCCGTCCGCGCCGCTGCCACCGGACGATTCCCATCGCCTGCAGATAGTGGTGGCGCCGCTGCGGATCCATCATCGTGACTACACATCCGCCGCCTGGGGATGGGCCCGCTCCTGCGGCACCAGGATCTTGTTGAGCGCGTTGACGTAGGCCTTGGCCGAGGCGATCACGATATCGGTATCCGCCCCCTGGCCGTTGACTATGCGCCCCCCTTTCTCCAACCGCACCGTGACCTCCCCCTGAGCATCGGTACCGCTGGTGATGTTGTTCACCGAGTAGAGCTGTAGTTCGGTGCCGCTGGCGATGATACTCTCGATGGCCTTGAAGCTGGCATCCACCACTCCGCTGCCCGGCGCCCTGCCCTGCCTCTCGGCGCCGTCCACCGTCAGCGTGACGTGGGCGTGCGGAGTCTCGCCGGTCTCGGAACAGACCTTCAGCGCCACCAGCCTGACCCGCTCGTTCTCCGCCTCGGTGCCCGCCTCCGTGACCAGAGCCTGCAGATCCTCGTCGAAGATCTCATGCTTCTTGTCCGCCAGCGCCTTGAAACGGGCGAAGGCCCGGTTCAGCTCCTCCTCCGAGGCGAGCTCGATTCCCAGCTCCTGCAACCTGTTACGGAAGGCGTTGCGTCCGGAGTGCTTGCCCAGCACCATACGGTTGGCGGACCAGCCCACATCCTCGGCGCGCATGATTTCGTAAGTCTCGCGGCTCTTGAGCACCCCGTCCTGGTGGATCCCGGACTCGTGGGCGAAGGCGTTGGCCCCCACGATGGCCTTGTTGGGCTGGATGGCGAACCCGGTGATGCTGGAGACCAGCCGGGAGGTGGGCACGATCTGGGTGGTGTCGATGCCCACCGAACAGGGGAATACATCCTGACGGGTGCGCACCGTCATCACCACCTCCTCCAGCGCAGCGTTACCGGCACGCTCACCCAGACCGTTGATGGTGCACTCCACCTGACGCGCCCCGTTCGCCACCGCCGCCAGCGAGTTGGCCACCGCCAGCCCCAGATCGTTGTGACAGTGGACGGAGAACACGGCCCTGTCCGCATTGGGAACCCGCTCGCGCAACATCCGGATCAGTGACCCGAACTGCTCCGGAATGTTATAGCCGACGGTATCGGGGATGTTGACGGTGCCGGCCCCGGCCTCGATCACCGCCTCCAGCACCCGGCACAGGAAATCCGCCTCGGAACGGCCCGCATCTTCCGGCGAGAACTCCACGTCATCGGTGAAACGGCGCGCCAGCTTCACCGCATGCACCGCGCGCTCCACCACCTGCTCCGGCGTCATGCGCAGCTTGTCCCGCATGTGGATGGGAGAGGTGGCGATGAAGGTGTGAATGCGCGTCCGCCCGCCGCCGGCGAGCGCCTCCCCGGCGCGCTCGATGTCACTGTCCAGCGCGCGCGCCAGGCCGCACACGGTGCTCTCCCGAACCGCCTCGGCCACCACCCGCACCGCCTCGAAATCACCCACGCTGGCGGCGGGGAACCCCGCCTCGATGACATCCACCCGCATCCGCTCCAGCGCCCGGGCGATACGTACCTTCTCCTCCCGGGTCATGGAGGCGCCGGGGCTCTGCTCGCCATCGCGCAAGGTGGTGTCAAATATTATCAGTCTGTCTCTGCTCATCGAAGCTGCTCCGCGTTCCGGCACCATATTACAGATGCCGCATGAAATGAGAAAGCCCTACCTGGAAAGTCGGGTATGGGTGTTTACGGATGGGCCGGATGGCCCCTGGAGGTTGTATTCTCAGTGACTGCCCGAAGGCAGTAGCAGCATGAGCAGGAAGGCGGGCATGCGCAAGCCTT
>DRMK01000245.1 GCA_011322575.1 Gammaproteobacteria bacterium | reverse complement strand
GGCGGTGCGGCGCAAGCCCTACTCGGTGATCCTGCTGGACGAGGTGGAGAAGGCCCACCCGGACGTGTTCAACGTGCTGCTGCAGGTGCTGGATGACGGCCGTCTCACCGACGGCCAGGGGCGCACCGTGGACTTCCGCAACACCGTGATCGTGATGACCTCCAACCTGGGCTCCCAGCAGATCCAGGAGATGGCGGGGGAGGAGAATTACCAGAAGATGAAGGCCGCGGTGATGGAGATCGTCGGGCACCACTTCCGGCCCGAGTTCATCAACCGCGTCGACGAGGTGGTGGTATTCCATCCGCTGGGCAGGGAGCAGATCCGCGCCATCGCGGCGATACAGGTGGAGCAGCTGCGCAAGCGGTTGCGCGACCGGCAGATGGATCTGGAGCTCACCGGCGCGGCGCTGGAGAAGCTGGGCGAGGCCGGGTTCGATCCGGTCTATGGCGCGAGGCCGCTGAAGCGGGCCCTGCAGCAGTCCATCGAGAACCAGCTCGCCCAGGAGATCCTGGCGGGCAGGTTCAGCGTCGGCGACGTGATCGAGGTGGACGTGGAGGGGGACCGCTTCGTGTTCCGCAAGGCGGGACGGCGGGCAGAGGTTGCCTGACGCCGGTGGTGGTCTCAGCTCCCCTCCGGGCAGCGGGGCGCCAGGCAGCAGTCGCCGCAGAGCGGCCGCCTGCGGCAGCACTGCTTGGCGTGGCGGACGACAAGCGCGTGGTACTCATTGAACAGCCAGACGGGATCGGGGTGGTTCCCGAGGGCCTCCTCGAAGCGGGCGCGCAGCGGCTCGTAACCGCTCCCTTCCGGCACCAGGCCGAGCCTTGAAAATATCCTGCGGGTGTAGGCGTCGATGACGAATACCGGCCGTTCAAAGGCGTAGAGCAAAATGTCGTCGGCGGTCTCCGGTCCGACACCGTTCACCGACAGCAGCTCCCGGCGCAGCTCGGGGGTGTCCATCCCGTTCAGCCGCTCCCATCCCCCCTGCTCCAGATACCAGCGGCAGTAGTTTTGCAGCCGCCGTGCCTTGATGTTGAAGTAACCGGACGGTTTGAGCCAGCGGGCCAGCCGGGAGTGGGGCAGGGCGGCGATGCGCTCCGGTGACAGGTGACCGTTGCGGCGCAGGTTGGCGATGGCCCGCTCCACGTTGCCCCAAGCGGTGTTCTGGGTGAGGATGGCGCCCACCATAACCTCGAAGGGGGTCTCGGCGGGCCACCACTGCTGGGGTCCGTAGCTTTGGTACAGGGTTTCGAACACCTGTTGCAGTTCGGTTTTCGGCATTCCGTTTTGCTCCTGGCTTTTCTGTTCAACGGCCTGTACTTGGCATTGGCAGCAGTATGTTTGGGGCGTAAAATCTTAACCATGTACATCTTGCCGCCAGCAGCCCAGGTCCCAAGCATGTCCAGACGACGCAGGCGCGGGCTGCTCATCGCCCTGATTCTGTTGTCCCTGAGCGGACTGCTGATCCATCCGCAGCTCCATCATCAGACTGCCGAACACTGCACTATCTGCATTCTGGGTAGCAATGTTTCTCCGCTGCCGTCAGCTATTCCTAATCATACTATTCCGCGTTTCGTTCCGGGTATGTCTGTAATCCCGGAAAACGGGGAAAAGCTCCCATCTGTCGCGCACTGGAAATATCCTCCCCGCCGCGCACCGCCTGCCCCTATCTCCTGATCCAATCAGTTTTTGGAACGACTGCCGTGCGTCCGCTCTCCTGAAATCCGGGGCGGCCGGTGGCAGGGAACCCATGTATTCGGCGTATAGCGCCTGCCGATCAAGGAGTACGGATCATGCAGTATGCAGTACCGAGCCAGGCAGCATGGCTGCCTGTCATCCTGGCATTGTTGGCTGCGTCGGCAACCGCCGGCGCGCAAGATGATTCTTCCGGGACAAAGTGGATGGCCTCCACCATGGATAAGGAATATACCGCTAGCATCCAGCAGTTGGAGAAACGCCTGGCCGAAGTGGAGCAGCGGGCAAAGCATGCCAAAACCGTTGCCCGGGAGGCAGCCGATGCGGCTACCGCTCCCGCCCCGGCCCTGCCGCAATCTGCCAGCGCCTTCAATCCTGCTATCTGGTTGGTGTTGAATGGTCGCTATCAGCATTTCTCACGGTCAGCCAGCGAAACGGCCATTCCCGGCTTCTCGCTGGGAGAAGAGGCCGCAAAGGGCGAAGAAGGATTGTCTCTGGGTGAGTCGGAGCTCGGCCTCGGCGCCAACATCGACAACAGGTTTTATGGCCGGTTCACCGCCAGCTTCGTGAGCGAGGACGGGGTCGATGGTATCGAGATCGAGGAGTCCTATATTCAGACTCTCACATTACCGGCGGGGCTGGGGCTCAAAGCGGGACGGTTCCTGCCGGGTATCGGCTATCTGAACAGCAGCCACACCCACGCTGACGACTTCGCCGACCGGCCGCTGCCTTATCGTACCATGCTGAACGGCGCCTACAAGGACGACGGGTTGGAGATGCGCTGGCTGGCCCCCACCGATCTGTTCGTGGAGCTGGGGGCGGGTCTGCTGAGTGGGGGGCATTACCCTGCGAATGGCAGGAGCCACAGCGGAACCGGAAGTTGGGCGGCCTTTGTCCACATCGGCGGCGACTGGAACTGGAGTAATAGCTGGAAAGCCGGCCTCTCCTATCTTGATACCGATGCAAGGGGGCGTGAGTCCGGTGATGAAGATGCCCCCGACCTATTCAGCGGTCACAGCCGTTTATGGATCGTGGACGGGGTATGGAAATGGGCTCCGGACGGAAACCCGTACAAACACAACTTCAAACTGCAGGGCGAGCTGTTTCTGCGCAGCGAAGCGGGCGAATTCAACTCCCGTGGCAACTCATCTGCC
>DRMK01000244.1 GCA_011322575.1 Gammaproteobacteria bacterium | reverse complement strand
CAGCCCGGTCCAGCATCGCCGGGGCGCGGGGGCGCATCCACAGCAAATTGGAAGAGGCCAGGTGGCGCGGCATCTCCGGATAGCGCTCAATGGCCTGGTTGAAATCGAGCAGGTTGTCAAATCCCGCTTCGGCCAGCTGCGTTGCGATGCCAACCGTCCGGGACATGGTCTGTTGCGGGATGGATATGATCACACCATGCTCACGGGGAGCCTCGGCCACTCTCCATACCGGCCTTCCAGCGATCTCCCTGCGGTCGTTGAACTGGTCGATGAACCCTGCCACCCTCTCTCCAGCATTTTCCGCCGCCTGCAGAAAGGCTTGGCCATATCTTCCCGCCCCGTAGATCAGCTTCATGCCGCTTCGCTCCGCAACTGCTCGGCCAGACGGCAACGTCGCAATTTGCCCAGGCCCGTTTCCGGCAGGGATTCCAGCAGGTGCCAGCTCAGGGGTTGCTGGTAGTCGGCAAGCTGGGTGATGCAGTGACGCCGTAATGCCTCCAGATCGAACCGGGCGCCGCACTCCGGCACGAGTGCCACGGCGATCCGCTCCCCCAGTCGTTCATCCGGGATCCCCACCGCAGCGCATGCCCGGACACCAGGATACCCGAGAATCACCCGTTCGATGTCGTCGGGATAGACCGAAACGCCACCCACCTTGATGACCTCTTTCTTTCGTCCCTTGAGATACAGGTATCCCCGTTCGTCCAGATAGCCCAGATCGCCGGTACGGAAGTAGCCGTCGACGAACGCCGCCGCCGTCGCCTCCGGGACCCCGTCGTAACCGGAAAAGGCGGTGGTGGTGCGACAGAGGATTTCGCCGATCTCTCCGGGTACACAGGGGTTCCCTGCGTCGTCTATTACCCTCAGTTTTACGTGGGGCAGCGGTTTCCCCACACTGTTGGCGGCAGGAGCATCGGAGAGAGAGAGATTGGTAACGATACCCACTTCCGATGCTCCGTAGCACTCGTACAACCGGCACCGGAACCGCTCGATACAGAGGCGCTTCTCTTCCGGCCTCAGCAGTGCGGAGGAGGATACCAGACAGCGCAGCGAGCCCAGATCGTAATCTTCGGCTAGAGGCAGCAGTTGAACCAGGTGATGGGAGACCGGGATGGTGAAGGTCACCCCTTCCTCCTCGACGCTTCTCAGCCATGGCCCGGGCGCAAACTTGTGCAGGATGACCGAGGTGGCGCCGATCAACAGCGGCAGCAGACCGAGCCGCATCCCCAGGGAGTGATACATGGGAGAGGCGGTCAGGATCACATCGTGCTCGGAGAGATGGTATGGCAGTTTTGCGCCGTCGATGGCGCGCCGCAACTTGCACTTCTGGCTCAGCACAATGGGCTTGGGATCGCCGGTGGATCCGGAGGTCATGGTCAGCACCCACGGCAGATCGGCGGCGTCCGGCAAGGGAGGCGGGGAGGGTTCTCCGGAGCACTGCCGGAACCACTCGAGTAGCTGTGCCGTGCTCAGCCGGCACTGCTCCGGGGGGGCATCATTCAGCTGGTCCAGTGCGGCGAGCGCCTGGGACTCCCCGATGAGATGGGTGAGGCGCAACCGCCGCAGGGCGGCACGCAGCCCGCTCTGACCCATCGCCACCGGCAAAGGTGCCACCATGGCTCCCAGACGGGCGGTGGCGAGCATGGCCACGGTGAACAGGGGGCCGTTGTGCAGAAGCAGTCCGACGCGGCTGCCCACTGTGGCGCCCATTTGATGGAGGCGGCCGGCCAGCTGTTCGCTCTGCCGCGCCACCTCGAAGTAGGTCAGGCGCCGCCGGCGGTGAATGATGGCGATCTTCTCCCCGTGGCGTTCGACCTGGCGCAGAAACTGCTGCGCGATGATCATTCCGGATACTCCTCCAGGCCAAGGTGTCGCTCTATCTGTTGGGCGTCGATCCGGGGGATGACGAAACTGTGCTGATCCCACTCCCCGCCGCAGGTAAGGGTGCCGGAAAAACCCATTCTTCGCAGGAAGGTGGTCAGATCCTCCACTGCGGCGCCGGGGGCCGGCTGCATCGGATTGGTAAAGTAGGGGGACGGCGTCAGCCCCTCCCGTCGCAAATGGTGCAGGCAGGGGGCGATCTCCTCCTCCACGTATCTCTCCGTGTGGCGATCCAGTGTCCGGTGGCTCACCGTATGCGCCCCCACTTCCGCGAAGCTGAATCTCTTGTAATAGGCCGGGTTCTCGAAACGGCCGGCCAGCATCTCGAGCTCCCGTTCGCTCAACGGCTGGAGCAACCGCTTTGCCTCATGCTCGGAGAGGATCAGATTGCAACCCCCTTTGATGGTGCGGCGAACCGGATCCTTCTCGTAGCGATATACCCGGGCGACATAGTTGCGTTGCGGAACACTCAGGCGGCCGTTGATCTCTTCTGCCAGCATCCTCAGCGACTCCCGGGAGCGTGAAACCAGCACCACCTGGATCAGATGGGCGAGGGGATAACGGGGCGACGGCTCCCACGGTCCGGTGACCACTGCGGTGTGGGTGTATATTCCCCGCTGTTCGCACCAGGGGAGTACGTTGCGGCTCCAGTCCACGGTGCCGTCGTCAGAGGTGATGTAGAAGGTCGGGCCATCGACCGGATCCCGCAACCGGGACAGGGGCGCGTTACGCCAGCCGCGTTGCAGCAGGCTCTCGATCTGGTGACGGAAGCGGGCCAAGGAGACCGGGAAGCTTCCGGGAACGGCGGGCGTTTTACCCGTGACCGAGTGGTACATCAGGATTGCCTTGGCGGGGATACTCATGCAGATTCCCTCCTTTCATCCGTAATCCGCGGTTCCGGCAGCTCATAAACCCCTTGCTGACCGAATTTTCCATATCGTTGTTGCACCGTATCCGTTACCACGGGAGGCTTTTCTCTCCCGTATCCGGTTCCGAAATCCGCGCGGGAGTGCCTCGCCCATGCGGGTCCAGTCGCGGCCGCTGTCGCAGATGAGCCGCAAGGTGTCCATTCCCTAGGAAACCGTCGCGATGGCCGGCTCCAGTCCGGCGTTCTCCAGCAGGGTACGGGCGGCCCGGTTGCCGGGATCCCGTGCCAGCACGTAGTTGAATGCGTCCGCGGCGGCCTGTGGTGCATCGAGTTCCAGATAGAATTTACCCACGGCGATCACCGTAGCCAGGTCGTCCGGCGTCTGGTTCAGATAGCGGTGGTATGCCTCGAGCGCCTCCGCATGGCGGCCGGTGAGGCGGAGGATGTTGGCGTAGGATGGGAGAAAAAGCGGTGAAATCTCGCTCAGTACCTCCAGCGCCAGGGTGGCGATGGGGTAGTCTCCCCTTTCCAGGGATATGTCGCTGATGCGCAGCAGCACCGGCAGCAGAGGTTCT
>DRMK01000243.1 GCA_011322575.1 Gammaproteobacteria bacterium | reverse complement strand
GGCGATACTGCGGATGGCCCCCTGGGTCACCTTGGCGAAGATCGCATCCCGCAGCTCGCCGAACAGGGAGGCGCTCAGGCGCAGCAGACCGAAGGCCAGGATCAGGGCCGTGGGCAGCACCACGACGGGATTCTGTGACACATCCAGCGCATCGATGATCTGTTTGAGCGTCAGCGGCACGCCGACGTTGGCCAGTTTGGCCAGGATCAGCAGCCCGAACGCCAGCAGCACCCGGTTCCGGTATTGCCAGAGATAGGGGAACAGGGAGCGGAGTGCGTTCAGGTCGCGCCTGGCGGAGGTCTCCGGGAAGTGATCACGATAACGCATCTGGTATTATTTGGGTCTTGAAGCGGGCCGGTGGAGGCCCTATGTTAACGCATATTTGGAACCACAGGAGAGCGTGATATATGCCGATCTACGAATATCAGTGCCAGAGTTGCGGTCACGAGCTGGAGGCGATGCAGAAGATGAGCGACGAGCCGCTCAGGGAGTGTCCGGAGTGCGGCAAGCCGGAGCTGAAGAAGCTGATTTCGGCGGCCGGCTTCCGGCTCAGCGGCAGCGGCTGGTATGAGACCGACTTCAAGTCCGGCAACAAGAAGAACATCGCCGGCGACAAGCCCGCAAAGGAGTCTCCGCCCCCCTGTGAAGCGGGTGGCTGCTGCCCGGCGGCCTGTTCCGACTGAAAAGGCTCTTCCCCGAACCGTGTGGGTAAAACGGTAAATCATCCTTGACAGGCAGAATGCACGCCACATACTCGGTGGCCAGAAGGGGATTGGGGCTGTCTGGTTGGAGACCACCGGACATCCACCATCTGCGCGAATTGCAAGAGGTCCGGCTATCCCAAAGTGTCCCCAATCCCCTTCTGCCGACCGTCTTCCGGCGTGCATTCTGCCTGTCAAGGACGAAGCCGCTACGCGGTGATTTACCGTTTTACCCACACGATTCGGGGAAGAGCCACTGAAAAAACCCTCCTCGAGTTGCGCGGGCGTGGTCCAGGCCGTACCATGCCCGTTTTCATCGACTTCTGAAACTTGCAAGGGGCAGAGATGCGCACCCATTACTGTGGAGAGATCCGCGCAACGGACGTGGATGGCGAGATAACCGTCAGCGGCTGGGTTCACCGGCGCCGGGACCACGGCGGAGTGATCTTCATCGACCTGCGGGACCGGGAGGGGCTGCTGCAGGTGGTGTTCGATCCCGACACCCCGGAGGCCTTCGCCACGGCCGAACGGGTGCGCAGCGAGTATGTGCTGCGGGTCACCGGCAAGGTGCGCATCCGGCCGGAGGGGACCGAGAATCCCGACATGCCCACCGGGGAGGTGGAGCTACTGGGCCGGAAGCTGGAGATCCTCAACAGCGCCGAGACGCCGCCGTTTCAGGTGGACATCGAGGATGACGAAGTGTCCGAGGAGCTGCGCCTGCGCTACCGTTACATCGACCTGCGTCGCCCGCAGATGCTGGAGCGGCTGAAGCTGCGCTCCGAGGTGGTGCGCGTGCTGCGCAACTTT
>DRMK01000242.1 GCA_011322575.1 Gammaproteobacteria bacterium | reverse complement strand
TATGTTGTCATGCCGATGCGCCTTTAGGGGCACGTGAAGTCAACTACAGTAAACGGTAAGCGCTACACCGGGCCAGGCTATGTTTTCAGTCGGTTGCCGTTATTGAAAGGTAGCGCTTCTCTCCCGGATCCAGGTAACTGGTGCGGGATGGCGAAAGATTTCTCTTTTCGACACCCTTCCTGAAATGGAAACCGTAACACATGGAGAATCGCCTGAAGATCTGATGGGGGTAATAGAGAGGTTTGATCTGCGCAACGTGCGTATAATTGATTCCGCCTCCATTCAACCATCTCCCCGGATCAATCTCATATACGGAGGTAACGCCAGTGGAAAGAGTTCTCTGCTGGAGGCGATTCACATTCTGGCCTTGGGCAGGTCATTCCGTACCCACCAGATTTCCAGGGTGGTGTCCACCGGGGCAACCAGCATGATTTTGTTTGCGCAACTGGGCAGAGCCCGCCGCAAACAGCTTTCCGTTGGAGCGGAGAGGGGGGAGAAGATCAACCGCCTGCGGATAGGTGGCAGAACGGTGCGCACTACGGCAGAGCTGGCCCGGGAGCTTCCAGTCCAAATAATCAGTCCCGAGATCCATGATCTCATCGAGCAGGGGCCAGTCAACAGGCGGCGCTTTCTGGACTGGGGCCTGTTTCACGTGGAACATGGGTTCATGGCTATCTGGAAGCGCTTCGCCAAGGCTCTGCAGCAGCGTAATGCGGGACTGCGAAGCGGGCTACCGGATGCGCAGATTTCCGTATGGCATGCGGAGATGGGGGAACTGGGCCAGGAGCTGGATAGAATGAGAAGGGGGTATATCGAGCGGCTATTACCGCTGGCGCAAAAACATACGGACGTCCTGCTGGGTGGTGCCTCCAGGCTGAAAATACGCTACATGCGCGGCTGGCGGGAGCGGATCGATTATACGGAATATCTCAGCGGCTCCCTGGAAACCGACCGCCAGTTCGGCCATACCAGGCAAGGACCCCATCGGGCGGACCTGGAGATGTTCATAGATGAAATGCCGGTTCGGGATCGTCTGTCCAGAGGGGAGCAAAAAATGCTGGGTACCGCCATGCGGCTGGCCCAAGTGGAGCTGCTGCGCACCGGGTCTGGACTGCGCAGCGTACTTCTGGTGGATGATTTGGCCGCTGAGCTGGATGCAGAACGCAGAAGGAGGTTAGTAGGGGCACTCGACGAGAGCGGCTGTCAGGTATTTGTTACCGCTACCGACCCGGGATCCCTTGGGGAAGAGAGCGGCCGCATAGAGAAAATGTTTCACGTGGAACACGGTGCGTTGCGAGAGGTGGTATAATAAAAACAATAACTTTTTGCAAGATAGCCGTTATGAAATTACGGTAAATATCCAGCTAGCTGAAGCCGGTTTCAGCGGAGTATTTCATGAGCAAAGACACATACGATTCCTCCAATATCAAGGTGTTAAAGGGTCTGGACGCGGTGCGCAAGCGTCCTGGTATGTACATCGGCGATACCGACGATGGCACCGGTCTGCACCATATGGTGTTTGAGGTGGTGGACAACTCCATAGACGAGGCCTTGGCAGGCTACTGTTCTTCGGTGGAAGTTACCATCCACGGTGACGGATCCGTATCCATAAAGGATGATGGTAGAGGGATCCCCGTAGACATCCATGAGGAGGAGGGACGTTCAGCTGCAGAAGTGATAATGACGGTTCTCCACGCCGGAGGAAAGTTTGACAGCAACTCCTACAAGGTATCCGGAGGGCTGCATGGCGTCGGGGTGTCGGTGGTAAATGCTCTTTCGGAAAATCTGCAACTCACCATAAGGCGGGGCGGAAAAATCTACCGCCAGGAATACCGCATGGGTGAGCCCCAGGCCCCTCTGGCGGTGGTTGGGAAAACCGAAGAGAGCGGTACGGAGATTCGCTTCAAACCCAGCAGCGAGATCTTCAGCGATACTGAATATCACTATGATATTTTGGCTAAGCGATTGAGAGAATTATCTTTTTTGAACTCGGGAGTGCGCATCGTGCTGACCGATGAGCGCACCCAGAAACAGAGTACCTTTGAGTATCATGGCGGTATCCAGGCCTTCGTTGAGCATCTCAACCAGAAGAAGACTCCGCTGCACCCCACTGTCATCCACTTCAGCTCCGAGAAAAACGGCATCGTGGTGGAAGCAGCGCTGCAGTGGAATGACTCCTATCAGGAGAATATCTACTGTTATACCAACAACATCCCGCAAAGGGACGGGGGCACCCATCTGGCGGGGTTTCGCAGCGCCCTGACCCGTACCATCAACCAGTATCTGGAGCAGGAAGGAGTGGCCAAAAAGGCCAAGGTCTCGCCCAGCGGAGACGACACCCGGGAGGGTTTGACCGCAGTGCTTTCGGTGAAGGTACCGGATCCCAAATTCTCCTCCCAGACCAAGGACAAGCTAGTGTCGTCGGAGGTCAAAGGTGTGGTGGAGGCCTGTCTGGCCGAGAAACTGCACGAATTTCTGGTGGAGAATCCGTCCGAGGCAGGCAGCATTGCGGCGAAAGTGGTGGAAGCTGCGCGGGCCCGGGAGGCGGCGCGCAAGGCGCGAGAGATGACGCGGCGCAAGGGGGCCCTGGACGTGGCGGGCCTGCCGGGCAAGCTGGCGGATTGTCAGGAGAAGGATCCGGCTCTCTCCGAACTGTTTCTGGTGGAGGGTGACTCCGCGGGAGGATCCGCCAAGCAGGGCAGGGATCGCCGCTTCCAGGCAATTCTGCCGCTGAAAGGCAAGATCCTCAACGTGGAGAAGGCCCGTTTCGACAAAATGCTCTCCTCGGCGGAGGTGGGAACGCTGATCACCGCCCTGGGGTGTGGCATAGGCCGGGAGGAGTATGATCCCGACAAACTGCGGTATCACCGCATCATAATCATGACGGACGCCGATGTGGACGGATCCCACATCCGCACCCTTCTCCTCACCTTTTTCTACCGGCAGATGCCGGAGTTGATAGAGCGTGGCCACATCTATATCGCTCAGCCGCCCTTGTACAAGGTGAAAAAGGGAAAGCAGGAGCG
>DRMK01000241.1 GCA_011322575.1 Gammaproteobacteria bacterium | reverse complement strand
GCCAGCGCGGAGAAGGGCTCGTCATCCGAGCTCCTGCGCTCGGCCTCGTTCTCCTGCTCGTCCACCCCCTTGATGGCAGGCACGTCCACCGGGGAGGGCATGAAGTCGATGACCGCGTCCAGCATCGCCTGAACCCCCTTGTTCTTGAAGGCGGTGCCACACAGGGCGGGGACGATCTCGTTGCTCAGCGTGCGGATACGCAGCCCCTGCCGGACCTCGTCAGCAGTGAGATCCCCCTCCTCCAGGTACTTCTCCATGAGCTCCTCGTTGGCCTCGGCGGCCGCCTCAACCATCTTCTCGCGATACTCCTCGCACTGGGCCTGCATCTCGCCGGGGATCTCCTTCAGCTCGTAGGTGGCGCCCATGTCTGCTTCGTTCCAGTAGATGGCCTTCATGCGGATCAGGTCCACCACGCCCGCGAAGTTCTCCTCGGCACCGATGGGCAGCACGATGGGAACCGGATTGCCGGCAAGGCGCTCCCGGATCTGGTCCACCACCCGCAGAAAGTCGGCCCCCTGGCGATCCATCTTGTTGACGAACGCCAGCCTCGGCACGGAGTATTTGTTGGCCTGCCGCCATACGGTCTCCGACTGGGGCTGCACCCCGCCCACCGCGCAGAACACGGCGCAGGCGCCGTCCAGCACGCGCAGCGAACGCTCCACCTCGATGGTGAAATCCACGTGCCCCGGTGTGTCGATGATGTTGATGCGGTGCTCCGGATACTGCCGGTCCATCCCGCTCCAGAAACAGGTGGTGGCGGCGGAGGTTATGGTGATCCCGCGCTCCTGCTCCTGCTCCATCCAGTCCATGGTGGCGGCGCCGTCGTGCACCTCCCCTATCTTGTGGGAGATCCCGGTGTAGTAAAGTATGCGCTCGGTAGTGGTGGTCTTGCCGGCGTCGATGTGCGCCATGATACCGATGTTGCGGTAGCGCTCGATGGGGGTTTTGCGTGCCACGGTTTAACCTCGTTCCAAATCCCAGACAAATCCTTACCAGCGGTAGTGGGCGAAGGCCTTGTTGGCTTCCGCCATGCGGTGGGTGTCCTCCCGCTTCTTCACCGCGGCACCCCGGCCCTCACAGGCATCCAGTATCTCTCCGGCCAGACGCAGCCCCATGCTCTTCTCGCCCCGCTTGCGGGCCGCCTCGATGAGCCAGCGCATGGCGAGGGTGGAGCTGCGCTCCGGACGCACCTGGATGGGCACCTGATAGTTGGCACCACCCACCCGGCGCGACTTGACCTCCACCATGGGGCGAATGTTCTCCAAAGCCTTGCCGAACAGCTCCAGGCCGTCGCCCTTGCCCTTCTCGGTAACCCGGTCCAGTGCACCGTATACAATCTTCTCGGCGATGGACTTCTTGCCGTCCAGCATCACCATGTTGATGAAGCGGGCGAGCGTCAGATCACCGAACTTGGGATCCGGCAGAATCTCGCGCCTGGCAGCAACTCTTCTTCTGGCCATATCTCTATCCGTTCAACTCGTAATCAGGACTTGGGACGCTTGGCGCCATACTTGGAACGGCCCTGGCGGCGCTCGCCAACCCCCGCCGTATCCAGCGAGCCACGCACGGTGTGGTAGCGCACACCGGGCAGATCCTTTACACGGCCACCGCGGATCAGAACCACCGAGTGCTCCTGGAGATTGTGCCCCTCTCCCCCGATATAGGTGGTCACCTCATAGCCGTTGGTGAGCCGCACACGCGCCACCTTGCGCAGCGCCGAATTGGGTTTCTTCGGCGTGGTGGTATAGACGCGGGTACAGACCCCCCGCTTCTGCGGGCACGCCTCCAGGGCGGGCACGTTGCTCTTCTCCCTCTTGCGGACGCGCGGCTTGCGCACCAGCTGATTCGTCGTCGCCATGAAGCCTAACTCCAGACCAAAAATTGACAACAGGCCGGAGGTCCGGCCTGCAAAGAAGGCGAATTGTGAGGGATCCGGGATTGGCTGTCAAGGGCAGTTCTGCATCCAGTTGCCGGTTCCCCGTTGCGAAGGGTGATTCGGTTC
>DRMK01000240.1 GCA_011322575.1 Gammaproteobacteria bacterium | reverse complement strand
GGCGTCCACGACCACCCGCTGCCCCTCCTGATCGGAAGCGTTGAAGGAGATCTCCTCCAGCAGCCGTTCCATCACCGTGTGCAGGCGCCGCGCGCCGATGTTCTCGGTACGTTCGTTGACCTGCCAGGCTACCTCGGCGATGCGCCGGATCCCCTCTTCGCTGAAGCTCAGCTCCACCCCCTCGGTAGCGATCAGGGCGCTGTACTGCTCGGTGAGCGAGGCGTCCGGTTCGGTCAGGATGCGCACGAAATCGTCCACGTCCAGGGCCTTCAGCTCCACCCGGATGGGCAGCCGCCCCTGCAGCTCGGGTACCAGATCCGAGGGCTTGGCCAGGTGGAAGGCGCCGGAGCCGATGAACAGGATGTGGTCGGTCTTCACCATGCCGTACTTGGTGGAGACGGTGCACCCCTCCACCAGCGGCAGCAGATCCCGCTGCACCCCTTCGCGGGAGATGTCCGGGCCGCCGCCCTCGCTGCGCTTGGCGATCTTGTCCAGCTCGTCGAGAAACACTATGCCGTTCTGCTCCACGCTGTGGAGGGCGCTGGATTTTATCTCGTCGTCGTTGATCAGCCGCGCCGCCTCCTCGTCGGTGAGCACCCGGAACGCTTCGCTGACGGGGAGCCGCATGGTTCTGGTGCGGCTGCTGCCGATGTTCTGGAACATGCTCTGCAGCTGGCTGGTCATCTCCTCCATCCCCGGCGGCGCCATTATCTCCACACCGAACGGCGCGGCGGATACCTCCACCTCGATCTCCTTCTCGTCCAGCTTGCCCTCGCGCAGCATCTTGCGGAACTTCTGCCGGGTGGAGGACTCCTTCTCCGATTCCGGCTGCGGCTCGCCGGCAAAGCCCACGCTGCGCGGCGGGGGCAGAAGGATATCCAGGATCCGCTCTTCGGCGGCCTCCTCGGCGCGGCGCCGCACCTTGCTCATGGCCTGCTCGCGGGTCATCTTGACCGCCGTCTCCACCAGATCCCGGATGATGGACTCCACGTCGCGCCCCACGTAGCCCACCTCGGTGAACTTGGTGGCCTCCACCTTCAGAAACGGGGCGTTGGCGAGCCGCGCCAGACGGCGCGCGATCTCGGTCTTGCCCACCCCGGTGGGGCCGATCATGAGGATGTTCTTGGGAGTGATCTCGGCGCGCAGCTCCTCGCTCACCTGGCTGCGCCGCCAGCGGTTGCGCAGGGCGATGGCCACCGCCCGCTTGGCCTCGTTCTGGCCGATGATATGCTTGTCCAGCTCCTGGACAATCTCTCTGGGGGTCATCTGGGACATGGGTTCAACCGGTCTCCAGCTCTTCGATGGTCAGATTGGAGTTGGTGTAGACGCAGATCTCGGCCGCGATCCCGAGGGAGTACTCCACGATCTCGCGGGCACCCAGCCCGGTATGCTCCAGCAGGGCGCGCGCGGCGGACTGGGCGTAAGGTCCCCCGGAGCCTATGGCGATCAGGTCATGCTCGGGTTCCACCACGTCGCCGTTGCCGGTGATGGTCAGCATGGCCTCCCGGTTGGCCACGATCAGCAGCGCCTCCAGACGGCGCAGCATGCGATCGGTGCGCCACTCCTTGGCCAGCTCCACCGCCGAGCGCAGCAGGTGACCCTGGTGCTTCTCCAGCTTGGCCTCGAAGCGTTCGAACAGGGTGAAGGCATCGGCGGTTCCCCCGGCGAACCCGGCGATCACCTGGTCCTTGTAGATGCGGCGCACCTTGCGCGCATTGCCCTTCATCACCGTGTTGCCCATGGAGACCTGCCCATCGCCACCGATAACCAGTCTGCCGGAGCGGCGAACACAGAGGATGGTTGTACCTCGATACTGTTCCACGCGGCTACCTGCTAACCCGAGATTGACGGCAGATTGTAACATCAACCTGAATACCTGCCCATAAATGGACGGCTCGCGGGGAAGATCAGTGCGCCTGATCCCAGTTCTCCCCTACGCCCACATCCACCACCAGCGGCACCTTCAGCCCGGCGGCGGCCGACATCCGCCGGCGGAGCTCTTCGCATAGCG
>DRMK01000239.1 GCA_011322575.1 Gammaproteobacteria bacterium | reverse complement strand
GCCCGCCGTGGCCGCCGATGCGGAGGGGCTGGAGGATCTGTTGCGCGGCCTGCGCAACGGCAAGCGCCATCTGCTGGTGATCGACGATGCGCACCGGCTGCCGGTGGAGACGCTCACCTTCCTGCTGCAGTTTGCCGCCCGGGACAGCGGCAAGGACAAGCTGCTGGACATCGTGCTGTTCTGCGAACCCAGTATCAGCGAGCTATTGGCCGTTCCCGCTATCGCCCCGCTGCGCGATCGCCACACCCAGACCATGGAGATGCCCCGTTTCAGCGAGGAGCAGACCGCCGCCTATCTGCGTTTCCGGATGGAGGCGGCGGGAGCGGCGGGGGAGTTCCCCTTCTCCGACAAGCTGATCAGGATGATCCACAGGGGGTCCCACGGCAGTCCGGCCCGGATCAACGAGCTGGCGCACCGAGCGCTGATGGAGATCAGCGGCGAGCAGCCCCGCTCCGCACTGGCGGCGCTGCTGGTGCAGCGGGAGGCGTGGCTACCACTGGGGATTGCGGCCGCCGTGGCGCTGATCGGTCTGCTGTTGCTGTCGCTACCGGATGATGAACCACAGCCGCAGCGTGAGGAGGAGCAGCTCGCACTTCCCGCCAGTACTGGAAGGGAGGAGGCTGTCCGGCAGGAGGAGTGGGCCGAAGAGCCATCCGTGCCGCCAGCGGTGGAGCAGCACGAACCAGAGCCGGTGACGCAGGCGCGGGTTACACCTACCCCGGAATCCCGGCCCGATGCAGAAGGGGCGGCCGGTCCGGCGCCGCGTCTCAAGGGGTGGCCCTCCGATGACCAGCCGCCGGTGAGTCCGGCGCAAGAGGAAACCGGTCCGGCGCCGGCCGCCGAACCCGCCGCGGCGGCTCCGGCCGCAGGCGCGCCGGTCATCGAAGAGGTGCTGCCGGATCCGGTACCCGCCTCCCGTGAGCGCCAGGAGGTCGTCCTGCGGGGTTCCGGATTCCAAAGGGGCAGCCGGGTCTCCCTGGGATGGACCGGCAGGGTCAAGGAGCTGGCGCCGGAACAGGTGAAGGTGGAGAGTCCGGAGCGGATCAGGATCTCCATCGTCACCGGTAGCGCCACCGACACCTGGACCGCGCGGGTCACCAATCCGGACGGGCGCAGCTCGGCCATTCACCAGTTCCGGGTGGAGTCCGTGGAGCGGGTACGGGCGGAATCGGCAAAGCCCCCGGCGGCGGAGGGTGGAGTGGCCGGAATCCGGCGCGAGGCGTGGCTCCGGAGGCAGGATCCCAATCACTATACCGTACAGCTGATGGGCTCCGGTCGCGAGGCCGACATTGCCACATTCGTGCGCCGTCACCGGCTGAAGGGGGAGCTGGCCTATTTCCGCGGCCTCAGCCAGGGCAAGGATTGGTACTCCCTGGTGGCCGGCGTCTATCCCGACTTCAAGGCGGCGAACCGCGCCGCCGCGCAGCTGGCGCGCAAGATCCCGGGCAGCTCCCCCTGGGTGAGGCGGATCGGCAACATCCGCATCCTGCTAGAGGATCTGGAGTCCGCGCCGCCCGAGACGGTGTCTCCGCCGCGTTTGCCACGGGATGAGCAGGATGTGGCCTGGCTGCTGGAGCAGAATCCCCGCCACTACACCGTTCAGCTGGTTGCCGGGCGGGACCGGAATACCATCAGGCAGTTCATCCGTTCCCACGGCCCGGCCGACAACGCGGTCTATTTCCGCACCATTCGGGACGGCAGGGAGTGGTACGCGCTGGTCTACAACAGCTACCACAGCAGGTCGGAGGCGGCCGCGGCCCTTGCACGGTTGCCGCGGGCCTGGCGCAAGTACCGCCCCTGGGTACGCAGCTTCGCCAGCATCCAGCAGGAGCTGCGCCGTTCCGGTGTTCTTTCAAGGCAATAAATCAGGAGGGTCTTCCTCGAATCGGGTGGGTAAAATGGTAAATCATCCTTGACAGGCGGAATGCACGCCGGAAGATGGTCGGCATAAGGGGATTGGGGAGACTTTGGGATAGCCGAACCGGTTGCAATTTGCGCAGGCGGTGGATATCCGCTACTCCCCAGCCAGACGGCCCCAATCCCCTCATGGTTACCGAGTATGTGGCGTGCATTCCGCCTGTCAAGGACGAAGCCGCTACGCGGTGATTTACCATTTTACCCACCCGATTCGAGGAAGACCCTCCTGATTTATCACCTCGATGGAGCACTAGGTAGCCAGGGCGCCCGGTATCACGGAGAGTGCGCGTTGAAGGGAGCCGCGCCTGGTAGTATAATTCCCTGCTATTTTTGCGCCGCGGAAACCCGGTTTTCGCCGGACGGCCCCTGTTCTGACAGAAGCGCTGCCGAATGAACCCAGAGAGCAACCAACCCGCTGGCCTCTACCGCCCCTCCTTCGAGAGGGACAGCTGCGGTTTTGGCCTTATCGCCCACATGGATGGCATCCCCGGCCACTGGCTGGTGAGGACCGCCATCGAGGCACTGGCGCGCCTGACCCACCGTGGCGCCGTCGCTGCCGATGGCAAGACCGGCGACGGTTGCGGCTTGCTCATGAAGATGCCGGAAAGATTCATGCGCGCCGTGGCCGGAGAGCACAGGATCCATCTGGAGCGCTATTTCGCCACCGGGATTCTGTTTCTGAACCGGGACCAGGGGCTGGCGGACCGGGCACGCGTCCGGCTGGAGCGGGAGCTGAAGGCCCAGGGGCTGCAGGTGGCAGGCTGGCGCGAGGTACCCACTGACGAGGCGGCGTGCGGTGAGGAGGCGCTCAGATCCCTGCCGCGTTTCGAGCAGATCTTCGTCAATGCCGGCGCGGATATGGAACAGACCGCCTTCGAGCGCCATCTCTACATCGCGCGGCGGCGCACCGAAAAGGCGCTGGCGGAGGACGATACCTTCTACGTTCCCAGCCTGTCGTCGCGGGTGGTCTCCTACAAGGGGCTGGTGATGCCGGCCAACCTGCCCCGTTTCTATCCGGACCTGAACGACGAGCGGCTGGAATCGGCGCTGTGCGTCTTCCATCAGCGCTTCTCCACCAACACCTGGCCGGAGTGGCGCCTGGCGCAGCCGTTCCGCTACCTTGCCCACAACGGCGAAATAAATACCATCCAGGGCAACCGCAACTGGTCCGTGGCGCGCGGCCACAAGTTCAAGACCCCCCACATCCCCATGCCGGACGTGCTCCCCATGGTCTCCATGAGCGGCTCCGACTCCAGCAGCCTGGACAACATGCTGGAGGCGCTGCTGGCGGGGGGGATGGATATCTTCCGGGCCATGCGCCTGCTGATTCCGCCCGCCTGGCAGAACGTGGAGACCATGGATCCGGATCTGCGCGCCTTCTACGAGTACAACTCCATGCACATGGAGCCGTGGGACGGACCCGCCGGGATCGTGCTCACCGACGGCCGCCACGCCGCCTGTGTGCTGGACCGCAACGGCTTGCGTCCGGCGCGCTGGGTACTTACCAAGGACCGGCACATAACCCTGGCCTCCGAGATTGGCGTATACGACTACCTCCCCGAACAGGTGCTGGCCAAGGGGCGTCTCGGCCCCGGCCAGATGCTGGCCGCCGATACCGAAACCGGCGAGCTGCTGTTGCCGGAGCAGATCGAGCAGCGGCTCAAGGAGCGCAAGCCCTACAAGCAGTGGCTGGGCAGGCACACGCGGCGGCTCAGATCGGAGCTCGAGGAGGAGGAGCGCTGCGCCAAGCCCATGGAGCCGGAGCGCT
>DRMK01000238.1 GCA_011322575.1 Gammaproteobacteria bacterium | reverse complement strand
GACCGACATCTACTTCGCCCGCCAGCTGGTGTTCCAGCGGCTGCAGTCGGCCAAGGAGCTGATCCCGGAGGGGGTGGGCATACCCGAGATAGGGCCCAATACCTCCGGCCTGGGGCAGGTCTACCAGTATCTGTTGCTGGCGGATCCGGATTCCGGGATAGATGCCATGACCCTGCGCAGCCTCAACGACTGGGTGGTGAAGCTGCTGCTGATGCCGGTGGACGGGGTGACCGATGTACTGTCGTTCGGCGGCCATGTCCGGCAGTATCAGGTCAACCTGGATCCGTCGCGGCTGCTCGCCTACGGACTGACTCAGCAGGATGTGGTGGAGGCGCTGGAGAACAACAACGTCAACGCCGGCGGCTGGTACATGGATCGGGGCCAGGAGCAGCTGGTGATCCGCGGGGTGGGCTGGCTGGATCACGATGAGCAAGGACTGGAGGAGCTGCGCCAGATCCCGCTCAAGACCATCGACGGCACCGTAGTAACAGTGGCGCAGGTGGCCACCGTGGGGCTGGGCAGCGAGATCCGCCAGGGCGCGGTGACCATGACGCGCCGCGCTGCCGACGGGCAGCCCGAAGCGCTGGGAGAGGTGGTGGCGGGAATCGTGCTGAAACGCATGGGTGCCAACACCAAGGCCACCATCGACGGTATCAACAGCCGGATAGCCCTGATCCAGCAGGCCCTGCCCGAGGGGGTGCGCTTCGAGGCATTCTACGACCAGGCGGATCTTATCACCCAGGCGGTAGCCACGGTGGTGAATGCGCTGCTGCTCGCCTTCGTGTTCATCATCGTGGTGCTGGCGCTGTTTCTGATGAACCTGCGCGCCACCATGCTGGTGCTGATCTCGATCCCGATCTCCATCGGGATCGCCCTGATGGTCATGTCCTGGCTCGGTCTTTCCGCCAACCTTATGTCGCTGGGAGGGATCGCGGTCGCCATCGGCATGCTGGTGGACGGCTCGGTGGTGATGGTGGACAACATGTTCAAGCACCTCTCCCACCCGGACGCCGAGCACGACAAGGATTTGAAACGACTGGTGGACGGCGAGGATCCCGATCCCTACGATGTGGCGCACGACCGGCACGGCATCGCCCTGCGCCTGCAGGAGGCGGGCAAGGAGGTAGCTCGCCCCATATTCTTCGCCGCCTCCATCATCCTGGTGGTATTCATGCCGCTGTTCAGCTTTGAGGGGGTCGAGGCGAAGCTGTTCCAGCCCATGGCGATCAGCATCATGCTGGCCATCGTGGCGGCGGTGCTGGTTGCCCTGATTATCGTCCCCGCCCTCGCCAGCTACCTGTTTCGCAGCGGGATCCGGGAGAAAGAGAGCTTCATCCTGAAACCGCTGGACAGCCTCTACCAGCGCGCCCTCCAGTGGACGCTGCGCAAGCCGCGCCTGGTGACAGGCAGTGCGCTGGTGCTGCTGATCGCCGCGCTCGCCCTGCTGCCGCGTCTCGGCACCGAGTTCGTACCGGAGCTGGAGGAGGGCACCATCAACCTGCGCGTTACCCTGGCCCCTTCCTCCAGCCTGGAAACCGCCCTGGAGGTCGCTCCAAAACTGGAGGCAATGCTGCTGGAGTTTCCGGAGGTCAAATATGCTTTGAGCCGGATCGGCCGTCCGGAGATCGGGGGTGATCCGGAACCGGTCAACAACATCGAGATCTACATCGGCCTGAAACCGGCCAGCGAGTGGACCAGCGCCAGCAGCCGGCAGGAGCTGCAGCTCCTGATGGAGCAGAAGCTGGAGCAGCATCCCGGACTGCTGTTCAATTTCTCCCAACCAATCGCCACGCGGGTGGACGAGCTGCTGTCAGGCGTCAGGGCACAGTTGGCCATCAAGCTGTTCGGCCCCGATCTGGACGTATTGGCGGAGAAGGGTCAGGCCATAGAAAAGGCGGTCCAGGGCGTCGCGGGCGCCAGGGACGTGGCCATGGAGCAGATAGCCGGAGAGGCCCAGCTTGTGGTGCGGCCGAAACGGGAACAGCTGTCCCGGTACGGTCTGGCGGTGGGCGATGTGATGGCGGTGGTGCGGGATGGTCTGGGTGGCGCCACGGCGGGACAGATCATCAACGGCAACGAGCGCTACGACATCTATGTGCGCCTCGCCCGCCCCTATCGCACCGATCCGGAAAGCATAGCCAATCTGCGCCTGCAGTCCCCCACCGGCCCGTGGGTGCGCCTGGGTGACGTGGCCTGGATCAGTATCGAATCGGGTCCGCCCCAGGTACGCCGCGACGACGTGCAGCGGCGGGTGGTGATCCAGGCCAACGTACAGGGGCGCGACATGGGGGGCGTGGTGGCCGACATCCGGCAGGCCATCGAGCAACAGGTGGAGCTGCCACCTGGCTACTCGGTGGACATCGGTGGCCAGTTCGAAAACCAGCAGCGGGCGCAGAAACGGCTTACCCTGGTGATACCGCTCTCTCTGGCGCTGATTGCGCTGCTGCTCTATTTCGCCTTCAACTCCGTGGGGCAGGCGCTGCTTATCCTGGTCAACGTGCCGCTCGCTGTCATCGGCGGGATATTCTCGCTCTACATCTCCGGGCAGTACCTGTCGGTACCCAGCTCCATCGGTTTCATCACCCTGTTCGGCGTAGCGGTGCTCAACGGCGTGGTGATGGTGGAGAGCATCAACCAGCGCATAGGTGACGGCCTGGCGGTGAGCGAAGCGGTATTCAGCGGCGCAACCTCCCGGTTGCGCCCGGTATTGATGACCGCGATAACCTCCGCCCTGGGGTTGATCCCCATGTTGCTCTCCACCGGCGTGGGCGCGGAGATCCAGAAGCCGCTGGCCAGCGTGATCGTCGGCGGACTGCTGACCGCCACCTTCCTGACCCTGTTCGTGCTGCCGTCGCTGTTCACCTGGTTCTCTCGGGGCAAGCTGGCGGATATGCGATAATCCGGCAGAGACGGAGCAGATATGGGACACGAACACAGCCACGATATTGATGCGATGGGCGATCGCCGCCTGGGCTGGGCGATCGCCATCAACATGCTGCTGACGCTGGCGCAGATCGTTGGCGGCATCGTCTCCGGCAGCCTGGCGCTGATAGCCGATGCCCTGCACAACTTCAGCGACGCTGCCTCGCTGCTGATCGCCTGGGTGGCGCGTCGCATCGGCAGACAGCCACCGGACCATTTCAAGACATTCGGCTACAAGCGTGCCGAGGTGATTGCCGCATTGATCAACCTGGTCACGCTGGTGATCGTGGGCCTGTACCTGATCTACGAGGCGCTGTGGCGCATGGTGGAGCCGCAGGTCATCGAGGGATGGACGGTGGTCATCGTGGCGGGAGTAGCCCTGGTGATCGATGTGGCCACGGCGGTGCTTACCTACACCATGTCGCGGCACAGCTTGAACATCCGCGCGGCCTTTCTGCACAACGTCTCCGACGCCCTGGCCTCGGTGGGAGTAATCATCGCCGGCAGCCTGATCCTGCTCTACGGATGGTACTGGAGCGATACTGTGCTGACCCTCATGATCGCCGGCTACGTGCTCTACCAGGCGGCCACCATGCTGCCGCAGACCATCCACATACTGATGCAGGGCACGCCCGAAGGGATCTCCATTGACAAGGTGGTGGCCGCCATGGAGGGAATGGAGGGTGTCTCCAACGTCCACCATCTCCACGTCTGGCAGCTGGACGAACACGAGAACGCCCTGGAGGCTCATGTGGTCATCGCCGATTTCAACCACACGGAACAGATAAAGCGCGCACTGAAAACGGAGCTGGAGCGGCGCTTCTCCATCACCCACTCCACCCTGGAGTTCGAGACGGAGCACTGCAACGGGGTAAGCTGCTGATACCCGGCCATTGGTGATAAACTCCGCCCCTGCCGTTCAGCGCGAGGCTGGTGCTCGGTAACAAATCAGGAGGGTCTTCCTCAAATCGTGTGGGTAAAATGGTAAATCACCGCGTAGCGGCTCCGTCCTTGACAGGCGGAATGCACGCCGGAAACTGGTCGGCAGAAGGGGATTGGGGACACTTTGGGATAGCCGGCTTACTTGCAACTGGCACAGGTAGTGGATATCCGTCAGTCCCCGGCCAGACGGCCCCAATCCCCTTCTGGCTACCGAGTATGTGGCGTGCATTCCGCCTGTCAAGGATGATTTACCATTTTACCCACACGATTTGAGGAAGACCTTCCTGATTTATCCCCTTGAAAGAGTTAGGGGGCGTTCTCAATTAACAAGACCGCACTGTTGTGCCTGAAAAAGCGCCAGGCAAGGCGTGAGGAGAGATGTTTGCTTGTT
>DRMK01000237.1 GCA_011322575.1 Gammaproteobacteria bacterium | reverse complement strand
CTGTTCGAGACCGGCCATCCCTGGATCACCTTCAAGGATCCCTGCAATCTGCGCTCGCCCCAGCAGCATGTGGGTGTGGTGCATAGCTCCAACCTCTGCACGGAGATCACCCTCAACACCAGCGACGAGGAGATCGCGGTGTGCAACCTGGGATCGGTCAACCTGGTGCGTCATCTGGACGAGGCGGGGAATCTGGATACCGCGAAGCTGGAGGGCACCATCCGCACCGCCATGCGCATGCTGGACAACGTGATCGAATACAACTACTACAGCGTGCCCCAGGCGCGCCGCGCCAACCTGCGCCATCGCCCGGTGGGGCTGGGGATCATGGGATTCCAGGACGCACTGCAGCGGTTGCGGATCCCCTACGCATCGGAGGCGGCGGTGGAGTTTGCGGACCGTTCCATGGAGGCGGTCAGCTACTATGCCATCAGCGCATCCTGCGAGCTGGCCGAAGAGCGCGGCGCCTACTCCACCTTTGCCGGCTCCCTCTGGAGCCAGGGGGTGCTGCCCATCGACTCCATCGAGCTGCTGGAGAAGGGGCGGGGTGGTTTCCTGCGCCAGGATCGCTCCTCCACGATGGACTGGGATGCGCTGCGCGAGCGGGTCAGAAAGCATGGCATGCGCAACTCCAACACCATGGCCATCGCTCCCACCGCCACCATCTCCAACATCTGCGGGGTGAGCCAGTCCATCGAGCCCACCTACCAGAACCTGTTTGTCAAATCCAACCTCTCCGGGGAGTTCGTGGTGGTCAATCCATACCTGGCGCGGGAGCTGAAGCAGCGCGGGCTGTGGGACGAGGTAATGGTGAACGACCTCAAGTACTACGACGGCAGCGTGCAGCAGATCGATCGCGTCCCGGAGGAGCTGAAGGAGATCTACGCCACCGCCTTCGAGATCGATCCGCGCTGGCTCATCGAGGCGGCCTCGCGGCGCCAGAAGTGGCTGGACCAGGCCCAGTCCCTGAATCTCTATCTGGCCGAACCCAGCGGACCGAAGCTGGACAACATATACAAGCTGGCCTGGGTGCTGGGGCTGAAGACCACCTACTACCTGCGCTCCATGGGGGCCACCCACATGGAGAAGGTCAGTCTGGCGCCGGAGGGTGAGGCAGCCGTTGCCGTCGCGGCAGAGGGGGCAGCTGAATCCGCTCCGGCCGCCTGCTCCATACTGGATCCTGATTGCGAGGCGTGCCAGTGAACCTGAAAACCGGAACGTGGGAGATACAGATATGTTGAGCTGGGACGATCCCCTGGGCACGGGGAAGGGTGAGGCAGATCCGCGCTTGGCCGCGGAGCGGGAGCGCACCGCGCAACCCGATCCCGTGGTGGTGGAGGAGGCTCTCGGAAGCGTCCGTCGCCAGGAGCAGGTGCCTGTACCTCCATCCCCAACCGGAACGGCACCCCGGGAGAGCATGGAGCCGGTGCATGCGGAGGACAAGCGGGTGGTCAACGGGCTGACCGACGTCAACCAGCTGGCTCCCTTCAGGTACCCGTGGGCGTGGGAGTTCTTTCTCAACGCCAACAAGAACCACTGGACGCCGCTGGACATAAACATGGCGCAGGACGTGCAGGACTATCACCACCGCCTGACACCCCAGCAGCGCCATGTGTACGAGAACGTGCTGGCCTATCTGACCACCTCCGACGTGCTGGCGATGCGCAACATCGGACTGGCGGTGATGGAGAAGATGACCGCTCCCGAGCTGCAGATCTACCAGGCGCGCCAGGTCTATGAGGAGGCGCTGCACACCTGGACCTATCAGCACTGTATCGAGACCATCGGTCTCGACCAGGGGGAGATCTACAACCGCTACCGGGTGGTGCCGGAGATCAACCGCAAGATCCAGATCACCAACCGCCGCCTGCGCGCCATACTGCGCGCGGATATCGACCTGAACGACCGGGACGAGCTCACCAACTTCGTCATGTCCTACATCTTCTTCGCGGCCATCTTCGAGGGGTGCTGGTTCTACAACGGCTTCAGCCCCATCTTCGCCCTGCAGCGCCAGGGTCTGATGAAGGGCACGGCGGAGCAGCTCCAGTACATCATGCGTGACGAGGTGCTGCACTGCGCCTTTGGCATCCGAGTGGTGAAGCAGATTTTCGTGGAGAACCGCATACCCCTGGACCAGGCCGCGATCCGCCGGATGTGGGACGAAGCGGAGGCGGCGGAGAGCGATTATGCACACTACATTCTGCCCCGGCCCATCCTGGGTTACAGTGCGGAGAGCCACATCGAGCAGTTCCGTCACACCGCCAACCGCCGGGCGCGCCAGCTGGGTCTGGAGGAGCCGTTCCCGGGCGCCCGCAATGCGTTGCCGTGGCTGGATGAGCAGGCCAACCTGCGCAAGGAGAAGAACTTCTTCGAAACCCGGGTGACCGAGTACCAGACCGGCGGGGCGCTGAGCTGGTCATGAGCTGGAGATTGTTGGCAGTTAACGCGAGAGCGGTTCTCGCCCTGCTGGTACTGCTGGTTCTGGCGGCCGCTGCGACGGGCTGCGCCTCTTTCGATGCGGTCAAGAAGGCGGGGGGGATCAAGGATCCGGAGATCTCCATTGCCGACATCGGCATCAGCAGCCTCTCCCTGGATGGAATGACCCTGCAGCTCGCCCTCGATGTGGACAACCCCAACCCCCTGCCGCTCAGTCTGGCCGGGTTCGACTATGCCCTGAAACTGGACGGCAAGCAGCTACTGGCCGGTGAGCAGCGTGACCGGGTGGAGATCAAGGCACGAGGCAGCAGCCGGATACGGATCCCCATCTCTCTCAGGTTCGCCGATCTCTCCCGGCTGCTGTCCGGAGGACTGGCCGGAGAGAATCTCCGCTACGAGCTGCAGACCGCCGCCCTGGTGGATCTGCCGGTGGTCGGGGTGAAGCGCTTCCCCGCCAGCCGCAAGGGGGAGTTTCCGGTGCCCAGGCCGCCCACCGTCTCGCTCACCGGCATCGACATCCAGCAGATTGGCCTGACCGGAGCCAGGCTCGTGATTGGCGCCACCCTGGAGAACCCGAACGGCTTCGGGATGGAGATAGGATCCCTGGCCTACGATCTGGCGGTCAATGGCAGACGCTGGGCCAAGAGTTCTCTGGATGGCGGAGTATCGCTGCGCGGCAAGGGGAACGGCAGCATCTCCATACCGGTGGAGCTGGATTTCAGGGAGATGGGGGGCTCCCTGTATCAGGCCCTGACCCGGGGCAATGGATTGAACTACCAGCTGGACGGCAGCATGAAGTTCGCGGCGGATCATCCGCTCCTGAAAGCGGTTCAGACGCCGTTCTCCTCGCAAGGGGTGTTGGGAGTCGGAGCTAGTACTCTTTCAAGGTAATAAATTAGGATTCAGTTGGTCTGTCAGCGTTCAGGGCAAGGCGCTCCTCGCAGCGAATGGCCGTTGCCCTTTGCAAGAGGAGCAACGCGGCCATGGACGCTGACAGACCAACCCTCCGGGCGTCCCTGTGG
>DRMK01000236.1 GCA_011322575.1 Gammaproteobacteria bacterium | reverse complement strand
TGAGTTTCAGAGTGGCAGTGAACTGAATGACCTGGAAAACGCCGTCAGGAGCTTCAATCTGAATCCCACGCGCGACAATGCAACCATCGTTACGGACAACATGGTTACCACCAGCGACAAAGTGGCGACATTCAGCAACAGGCCACTGGAGGGCGCCCTGTTTGGAGGCACCACCGTTGCCATTCCCGGAGAGAGCTACGGCATGGCGTTCTACCTCGCCGGGCAGGCGTCCGGCGGGGGACAGCTGGAGTACAAGGATGCGCAAACCGTGACGGATTTGACCAACGAGTTGAACAGCGCCTTCGATCTCCAGGAACAGTGGGATACGCTGACTCCACAACAGCGCCAAGACCAGCTCACCGCTCTCGTAACCAACAGCAAGTACATTCAGGTTGCATCGGATGGTAGCGGACAGCTAACCATCTCTCTCAACGAAGGCGCGGTCAAACCCCAGTCGGAGATTCAGAGCCGCGCCGTCCTCGCCACCGAGTTCGGCTTCTCCTACGCCAGAAACTTCGAGTTCCAGTTCGGGGAGCTGGCCATCGGCGTCACCCCCAAGTTCCAGAAGATCACCACTATCGACTACAAGGCCGACGTGGATACCGACCCGAATAACGTGAACATCGAGGACTACATGGAGAACAGCTCCGCCTTCAACATCGACATCGGGGTTGCCAAGCACTACGGCAACGGGGTGACCACCGGCCTGGTACTGAAGAACCTGATCCCCCAGAGCTTCCGCACCGTGAACGTGACCGGCAGGGGTGACATCGAGCAGAAACCCCAGCTGCGTTTCGGCGCCGCCCATGCCAAAAAGTGGAATCCGGTGGTCAGCAGTGTGCTGGCGATGGACCTGGACATTACCGAAAACAGCGCCGGTTTCGACGACAAGAGCCGCGTTCTGGGGCTCGGAGCCGAGCTGGATCTCTACTCCACCGTCCAGCTGCGTCTCGGCTACCGCAGCGATCTGAGCTCGGACAGCTACGCCGACGCCATCACCGCCGGTCTCGGGATCTCACCGTTCGGGGTGCACATGGACCTGGCGCTGTCCGCATCCCCCAACCTGGAGCAGGCCTACGGCGGGTTGCAATTCGGGTTCCGCTACTGAGATCTGCACCAGCGGGCCACAAAAGGACGCACTTCCTTGCGGGACGCCCCGTCATATTCCATACGCCAGCCGCAGCAGGGAAAGCGGGTGCTCGGCTCTGCTGCCATCGGCAAGCAGATGCTCCATCCGGCGGCCGGCAGCGGGACAGGTGCTGCCGTAGTGATCCGGCAGCACCTGCCGGATACGGCGCGCCATTGGGCCGGCCATCTCCCTTGCCAGATGGTGTAGCTCCTCCTTGAAGGAGTAACCCCCGGCGCAGCCGCAGCACCCCCCAAGCAGCTCCACATGGGTGCCTGGCACCAGGCCAAGAACCTCCACGACCGGCTGCCGGTCATCTTGCACCACCACGCGGCAGGGAAGATGGCAGCTCACCACCCCCAGATGGTTGACGAAGGTGGTATTCAGGCGCCCCTCCCTGTGGAGCGACAACAGGTACTCGAAGGGGTCGAACATGGCATCCGCCACCAGCCGCAGCTGCTGGTCCGCAGGGAACAGCAGCGGCAACCAGTACCGGAACAGCTGCAGGCAGGCGGGCTCCGTGGTCACTATACTCCAGCCGCGCTCCACCCATTGTGCCAGCAGCGGAACGTTGCTCCTGCGCGCCCGATCCACCCGCTCCAGATCCCCCAGCTGCAGCCTGGCCATGCCACAACACAACTCTCCGCCCAGCACGGCAACCGCTACGGAGTTGTGCTCCAACACGGCGCACAGATCGCTGCGCGGGTCTGACCCGCCATAGCTCCCGCTACAGGTGGCAAACAGCACCACGCCCGGTTCGCCAGCCTCCTGGCGGGTCCGTCGCCCGCAACCATCCCCAACCCATGGGGCAGGAAGCCGCTCATCCGGAGAGAGCCGCACCATCCTGCGCAGGGTACGGCTGTTGGCAGCCATCCGCGCCATCCCTCCCAGCAGCGGAACGGCCGCCAACCTGCCGAGGCGGTCGGGAGAGGCCAGCAGACGATCGCGCAGGGTAACCCGCCTCCCCCTGAACCGAACCACCCTGGCACGCAGCATCAGCAGGGGAAAATCCACGTTGCGCCGGTGGGGGGGAACGAAAGGGCACCTCTCGGTGTAGCACCGGCCGCAGAGATGGCACAGATCGACGATACGCCAGTAGTCACCCCGCTCCAGGCCATCCAGTCCCATGGTGCTGGAGCCGTCGATAAGCTCGAACAGGGTGTTGAAGGCGGGGCACAGGCTGGCACAGCGCCGGCAGCCGTGACAGATGTCAAACACCCGCTCCAGCTCCGCATACAGCCGCCCCTGATCCAGAACGGCCGGATCGTCCCACTTTGGTACAGGTCGAACCGGGGTTACCCGCTTCCCGCCGCGCCTTCTCTCTTCAGGAACCTGGTTAGCCACCCACTACCGCGCCTTGCGCCTCCCGCCAGGAATGCCCAGCCGGTATGGTAACTCACGCAGTCTGTTTGCGCCTCACTCTCGGGTAATTGCCCCGGGCCAACAGGCGCTATTGCGGGCCCACCATGGTATCCGGTTCACCCCAGCTCGCCGACCAGATGCTGTTGCCGTGCAGGTAGTGTACTCCTCCCTCACTGATGAGCGCGCGATCCCCGGCCAGCCAGCTGGCGCTGTCCCCGTAGTCCGCTGATTCGACCACCATCTGCCCCCGCTCCACTATGCCCGGCATCCGTTTCTCTGGCCCGCCCCCATCGTAGATATCGAACATGTGGAGCCCAGTGTGGGTCCAGGGGTACTGCTCCCACGGCTGCATGGGAACCAGGGTGGGCACCACGGCGTGCAGTTTCACCGGAAGCGCCAGGCGGGCCGGCCTCCCCCTCTCCCTGTCAGCCGGCAGCCAGGTCACCGCATGATGGTTGCGCAGGGCATTGGAGTCGGTCCCGCGGCCACCGATCTCGACGCTGTCCATCTCCCGCGGACGTTCGGGATCACTGACGTCGAACAGCGCCAGCTTGAGCCCCTGGTACCATGCGCCGCGCCCGTCACCCCACTCGCCGCCGGCCGCAACGGCCGACTTGCCAATCCCCAGCAGCACCGTGTCGCTCACCGGGTGGAGGTAATCGGAGTACCCCGGGATCTTGAGGCTGCCGGCGATGAACGGATCGGCAGGATCGGAGAGATCCAGAACATAGAGTGGATCCGTTACCCTGAAGGTGACCAGGTACCCGCGGTTGCCGAGGAAGCGGGCCGCATAGAGCCGCTCACCCGGCAGCCCGAGCGGTTCCGGCCGTTTCTCGTTGGGCAGGTGCGCGAGCTCTTTCAGGCGCGGAAAATCACCGGTCTGCTCCTCGGTCAGCACCGTCAGCCTGGTGGTGGCGTCCATGCTCCAGGAGCGCCCCAGCGAGGTGGCGATGAACAGCACTCCGTCCCGCTCCCCCATGCGGAACGACTTCTTGTCTTGCTCCCATCCCAGATGACCCTCCACCGAGGCGGAACCACGCAAGCGCGGACCGCTCCCGGTCAGGGCGAACTTGTGCACCTGGGTGCGCTCTTCGGGTGGATAGATCACCATATCCTGCGCCAGACGGGCATCGGTCTGAATCACGTAGCGCTGCTTGGTGGTGGCAAGATAGAGCGCCTCCCGGCTCATGTAGACCGCCTCGGTGGGCCCCACAATGCAGCGCGCAACCGGCCTGCTGGCGGGATCCCGCAGATCTATGGCGATGATGCTGATGATATCCGCCGTCAGTCTATCCTCCTCGGCAGGCGGCATATAGCAGCTCCTTGCGGAGCCCAGATATCCCTTGCGCGGGCCACCGTCCACGCTCCAGCCCGGCAAAAGATCAGTGAGGGAGGCAGCATCGAGCAACTCCCGGTTGCGCCGCATCTGAATTTCGTCCGCCGGATGGGGCTGATATCCCTTTATCCAGGGGTAGTGACGAGTGATCAGATAGAGCATCTCGCCGATACGCCGGCTCGCCACCAGGTGACCGTCGAATACCAGCTTGTGGATCATGCGCGGCGCCTCCGGCCGGTCCACATCCACCAGAGTCACCAGGGTAGTTCCGGAACGCCAGGACCAGGGAACGAACCAGTCTGCAGCAGCATATACAGCCTGCTCCCCCCTGCCCAGAACCGCCAGCAGATCCGGATTGCCCGGATCACGCCCGGTAAGCAGATAGCTACCCTCCGCGCGCATACTGGCCGGAAGCGCCAGAGACGCCACCTCCCAGGCCTCCTCGGGATCCTCTCCCAGCTCCATAATCCGCACCCGGGACTCCACGGGTTGCGGCATGACGATCGGCTTCGCCGCAGCCATTGCCACCGGCCTGCCGGGTCCCACGGCCAGATCCCGCTGCGTCACCAGGTACAGAAAGCGTCCGTCGCTCTTCAGCCGATCCGCCTCATCCACGCCCATCTCCTGAAGATTGGTCCGCGAGAAATCACCGGAGCGGGGAGCGGCGCCATCCTCCTCCAAGGAGACGGGGACCGTGATCTCCTGGCCCCTGCCCACATCCGCCGCCATACCATACTGCTCCCGAATTGCCCGTTTCAAATGCTGCTCCAGCTCCCTGGCAGAGCTGAATCCGGAAAGAGCATCGGGATCCTCGCTTCCGGAGTTATCACTCACCCAGGGGAACGGGGTGTTACACGCTGTGAGCAACAGGGCCGCGCCCGCTGCTATGATCGATATAAAAAATCTGGCCCGTGACATGCTGGCACCTCCAATCATCTCCCCCCGTATCTTTACCTATATAGCACACGATTGGCAT
>DRMK01000235.1 GCA_011322575.1 Gammaproteobacteria bacterium | reverse complement strand
GCCCGGAGGGTTGGTCTGTCAGCGTCCATGGCCGCGTTGCTCCTCTTGCAAAGGGCGACGGCCATTCGCTGCGAGGAGCGCCTTGCCCTGAACGCTGACAGACCAACTGAATCCTAATTTATTACCTTGAAAGAGTACTAGCCATATCTGAACCGCTTCGGCATGCGCTCGGGAGCCTGCGGCACAAACCGATTCAAGTATTCGCTCAACTGTTTTGCCTGACACCTCCTGCTGAACGAAGAGATGTCTCCGATATCAGCCACAGACGGCAATCTCCCTGAACCTTTTCGTTCAATGCGCTCTTTTATCCAGTCGGCGATACCAGAAATGTTGTTTACGCCAAAATGGCTATCCGGGAAATAACGGGTAACTATGTCTGCACTCTCTCCCTTGGGCATGATAGCCAGGATCTCCCTGCGCATGGCCAGGTATTCGAACAGTTTTGCAGGAACCACCCGTTCAGCACCGCTAACATCGCTCAACAGCAGGCACAACACATCGGCCGACTCCATCACGGAAAGAGCCTCTCGATGATCGCAGTAGTCACGCAACTCCAACCTACAGCCAGTGCTCGACAGCTGCTCCAGCAGGGATAGCTGATGGGAGATCTTTCTTCCCACAAATACCAGATCCAGTCTTTCCATCAACCCAGGATCCTGCCTGGAAAGCATCTTGACAGCTTTTACCAACGGCTCCACGCTGGTAAGGTTCCAAAGGGTTCCGGTATACACCATGCGCAACCGTCCACCGTGGCGCAGAGTGGAGACGTTGTCGGCTTGAATACACTCCATGTCCGCTTCATCGAAACCGTTATAGATACAGATCCCTGGCAGGTCCACACCAAACCTCTTCGCACGTTGCGCAATGGCTTCGGTACTGGCCTTGGTAGTGGCAACCAGGCCATCTGCTGCGCGCAGAACGCTGCGCTGCATCCTGCGCTGGATGAACAGTGAGATAGCGTCACGCTTGCTGTTTTCCCGGTATGCGCTACTGAGATCCCACTCGTCCCGATAGTCCAGTACCAGTGGCAGGCCAACCCTGCGCTTCAGCCAGCTACCAAGCAAGAAGCTGGAGTAAGGAGGAGCAGTGGCAAATATGATATCGTGCGGGGTAGCCCGCAACAGCTCCAGCGCCCTGCTGGCAGCCGCTGGAAACCAGAGGATCTGGGGATCAGGCTGCAGAACCACTCCCGCAACCCCGCGCAGTGCCCCCTTGATCCCTCGCAGGAGGGAGTTGCGCGCACTGCCGGAGACATCAGAACGCGCAACACCCTCCGGCCTGGCAATCCTGGCCTTGTGACGGTAGCCCGGCTCCAGGGTGCTGGCCTTGCGTATGACCGTCTGCCGAGGGACATCATCCAGCAGGCTCTCATCGAATACCGGCACCGAGGGGTTCTCGACCGTCAGCACCGTAACATCCCAGCCGAACTGGTGAAGATACTTCACAAACTTCACCGGACGCTGGACACCCGCCCCACCCACGGGAGGAAAGAGATAGCAGATAAACAACACCCTGCGCCGCGCAACGGGTTCCCATGTGGTATCGAGTTCCGGCATCATTGCGCCCACTTGGAAAGCCTTACATAACTGATCTTGTCGGCATGACACTCGTTCTCCGCCAGGGTGGAAACGATGTGACGCGCCCAGGGGTGGTTGTCATGCAGCAGCACGATATCTCCACCTCGAGGAGAGTAACCAACCCCCCACTCCAGCGCCTGCTGCCGCGACTCCATTCGGTAATCCATGGGATCCACGCTCCAGAGCGCTACGGTCATCTTCTCCCTCCACAGGCCAAGCAGCTTGCCTGCCGTCAAGGCACCTTTGGGAGGACGTACCAACCTGCAGGGACGATTGCTGATCTCTTCCACCAGATCTCGCGTTCTGCGGACCTCTTCGAGAAAAACCGCGGTGGAGGTATCCCGTGGTTCAGAGTGGGTATAGGAGTGGTTGCCCAGATCATGTCCCGCAGCGACAATCTGCTGCATGATCTCCCGATAGCGTTCTGCCTTTTTCCCGACCACGAAAAAGGTTGCTGTAATGCCGCGCCGATCGAGCAGATCGAGAAGCTCCGGCGTGGTGGAGGGATCCGGACCATCATCGAAGGTCAGCGCAATCTCCCTGCGACCGACGGATCCACACCCACCATCTCCCTTGGGCCGCGGGCCATATGCCAACATCTTGCTACGGGGAACGACAGCAAGACAGGAGGTCCTAACTATCTGGCGGACAATGCTCATGGCAAAACGCTCGCCCGGCGGCGAACGATCCAGCACCGCGGACGGGAGCGGCCACGCCGTTTCCAGCTCCTGCCGGGAGCGCATGACAACGCATCACACCCGGAAAAGAAACCGGAGCAGAACTAGCTGGTAAAGGCAGGATTCAACGCGAACGCGCTGTACGGGGCAAGACACGAACAAACACCTCCAAATCCATTTGAACCAACTCAACTCCCTGTGACAGGACAGCACCGCTGTCCTGCTCTAACTATAGATCCGATACAGCAACGATTGCAACTCTCCCCTATATTACTGGCACCCAATGAACTCATTGCGAAACAACCAACGAGATACAGTTCTTCGTTATATCGTATGGGAATGACGGGCTTTTTTCAGAAGCCCGCCACCCTTGACAGGATCTTTCCAGCCAACAGCATTCTGCTTGGCAAGAGGGATTGGGGTACTGAAGGTCTTGTCTTGGTAATCAGGAGATGGCGTGTTGCATACCGGAAGAGCCACGATCTCTCATGTAGATAGTTTCGCGGCCGGAAATACCCTGCTGGAGGCGTAGCCGCTACGCGGTGGCAACCAAACCAATCCCACTCAAAACGCCGAAGAGCCCGAAACCCCTTGTAGTATACTATTAACCCGTATATGGTCTCCTCCCCTATTGCAAGCCCTCGTGCACCGTGTTGACAGGGATGAACAACCATGAAGTGGTGGATGAAATGGGGCATCAGCTATACATTTGCGCACCTGCCCTACGGAAAACCCCTTTATGAGAGGGTATTACGTCGATTTGGCGAGCTGGGGCAGGTGGCATCCTCCAGTCGCTTCGAAAATGCCGAAACGCTGCTGGACATGGCCCGGCGCCACTGTGACAGGATTGACCGGCTGCATGCGGTGGAGATCGGAACCGGATGGATCCCGGCGGTGCCGCTGGGATTCATGCTGGCTGGGGCGCGTGTGGACACCTTTGACATCTCCCGTCTCGCGGCAGACGATTTGTTCCTCCAGACCCGCCAGACTCTGGCAACGCGAATCGACGGACTGGCCAGAGCCTCCGGCATAGCGCCCGACATACTCCGCCAACGGCTGGAAGATATCGGCCAGGCCCCCGCTTTTGACGCGGCCTGCCGTATCCTGGGCGGCAGCTACCATGCGCCGTACGACACCGCCTCCCTGCCCCTTGCCGATGGCGAGGCCGATCTGGTGATCAGCAATCTGGTGCTTCAGTGCGTCCCACGGGATCTCCTTCCACCCCTGCTGCAGGAGAGCTGGCGCGTGTTGAAGCCGGGAGGAGTGGCGCTGCACCGGATTCGCATGTCCGACGAGTACGCCCCGGCCGGCTCGGGAGCCGGCAGAAACCACCTGGAGTACCTGAAATATAGCGATGAGAGCTGGAACCGCTGGTTCAACCACTCCCTGAAACATCTCAACCGCCTGCGCGCTCCCCAGTTCATGGAGCTGTTCGAGGAGCACGGCTTCACCTGCCTGGAGTGCAACCGCAATATCGACACCGACAGCATTCCGTTTCTGCAGCGGCTGGAGATCGCCCCCCCTTTCCGTCAGATGAGCTGGGAAGATCTGGCAACAGTGGCCATAGACGTTGCACTGAAGAAGGTGCTGGTTCCCTGATCTCCCGCTCCCGAAGATCCTTTCCCGGGGAGTAATGCATTGCCGGGTGATTTGCGGGATAATGGGTGGTTTAACGACGTACGACTGCAAGAACCAATGGCGCAATATATCTACACGATGAACCGGGTGAGCAAGGTGGTGCCACCCAAGCGCGAGATCATCAAGGACATCTCGCTCTCCTTCTTCCCCGGCGCGAAGATCGGTGTTCTGGGCCTCAATGGTGCGGGCAAATCCACCGTACTGCGCATTATGGCAGGAGTGGACAAGGAGTTCGACGGCGAAGCGCGGCCCCAGCCTGGGAT
>DRMK01000234.1 GCA_011322575.1 Gammaproteobacteria bacterium | reverse complement strand
GCCATTTTCCTGAATGGCGGCCTGCTCCTCTTGCAACGCGGCGGTACGTTTGCTGTTGATGAAGATCTGGCCTATTCCAAACAGTACGATGAAGCTGACCGCCAGTGCTACCATCAGCTCTACCAGGGTAAAACCTGCCTGACCGCGGAAAGTGGAAGTGTGGGAGGTCACAGGCGTACCTGGATCTGCAAGCAGGTGAATCCCTGGGGAGCGTTACAGCCGTTGCCTCCCCCACCGCCCGATTCGCTGCGCCATGTCACGCTGACGGTGTACACATCTCCGTTGGAAGTAACCTTTCCGCTAGCCGAGGGCAGCCTGCTGGATACTGCCGAGAGCCACTCGTAAGCGTCGCTCGCTGCGATCTGGGCGGGGCTGCACTGGCCTGTGTAACAGTTTGCCGGCGGAGGCTCGGGAGAAGCTCCGCTGCTGCTGTCCACAAGATAGCCCCCGGCGCTGGCACCTTCGGGATTGGCGCGGATTCTCTCCCCCATACTGGAGATCAGTTGTGCGGCAGTACTGTTCAAAAGGGCGGACTGGTTGTCTCGTAGTGAGGCTGCCTGCAACCCTGCCAACCCCAGCAGGCTGATAGTGAAAATGAGCAGTGCCACCATCACCTCCACCATGGTGAAGCCGGCATTGGCCATGGTCACCCGTTGGTGTCGATATCCTGATCGGTGGAACATATTCATGATTGCCGCCCTACCGTAGCTGCCGCCACGACTTGCGTCCCGGGGGTATCCCGCTGGACTCTACGGTAACCTCGAAGTCGGCGTTCGATTTGCTGGCGATCTTGACCTCCTTGCCGCCGCCGGCGTTGAATATGGCGGGATTGGTGCTGATCCCTCCGTCGAGCGACTGCTTGCCGCTGACAGCGACCAGATCATCTTCTCCATCCCCATCCAGATCCCCTGCGTTCACATAGTCCCCCTCGTCGAACCTATCGTCATGATTGAGATCGAACGGGCTTTTCTTGAGTCGCGCTCCAGTCAACGCGTCCAGCTCCATCAGCCAGCTGCGCCCCCCAAACTTGCATGGGTCGGCATCCGGAATCAGCGTGGTGAAGATGACCCTTCCGTAACGCAGGATTGGCGCATTGATCACCCGTTCCCCCTGGGGGCCATTAGCCGGCGAGATCAGATCCATATACCACCCTTTCTGGGTAGTCCAGTCCACTGGATTGCTGGAGGTGATGCGCACACGGCTGTGGGAGTGGTCCATCTCCAGCAGTATGTTTTGCGCGCGCAGATCGCGCGTGACGTCCGCGGTTTCACCATCATCATGTATGCCATAAAATCGCTGTGTCTGGGGATTGCTGCCTACCTGGTCATCGCCTGACTCGAAGTATTTCCCGGTCCCAAAATAGACCATGAGACCCCCTTTGGGATGGGAACCAACTTCCGGTTTGGAGGTGATTGGTTGAGGGATCCCGGAATCATCCAGTGCGGTGGTCAGCGGTTCTGGCGTGGCGGGGCTCCCAAAGGCGATTTCCCAGTTGACGGCGGAAGGATCGGTTACGTCGAATTTCCACAGGTTACCCAACAGGTCCCCCGCGTAGATAAAGTCGGCTACGGCATCTCCATTGACATCTACCGGGATGGGTGACGCCAGACCGTTGGGTGAGCTGTTGCCGCCGGCTCCGGTATCGATCCGCCTTATCAAGCTGCCGTCGGCAAGGTTGACGATGAACAGCTGGGCCCGCTGGCTACTGCTTTCATACCCATTGCCAAAGATGGCCGCCCATTCACCGTTGGCCATGCGCGCAATGGTGGCTTGCCCGATTGTGAAGCCCAGCTCGCTGTCGGTGAACTCCCACAGCACGTCTCTGCTGGAGAAGTTGGTAGGTTCGGTAATGTCCAGGGCGAAAATCGCCTTGCCGCCGGCCCCCAGTGATCCCACCAGTACCGTTCGCCACTCCCCTTCCAGCCACACGTCGGAGCTCCACGGCGAACCATCAACGTAGTAACGGTGGGTGTAGCTCGGGGAGGTCAGGGCGCTGAGGTTTCCCATCACGGCGTTGGGAACGTAGGCGAACAGCTCTTCGCCGGTCTCGGCATGGAAGGCGTGCAGCATTCCGTCGTTGGCTCCTGCATAGATCATCGGGGGGCGACTCCGATAGAGGATCGAACTGCGGAACGCGGCGTAAGCACCGCTTTCTCCCGCCAGCGCGCTGCCAGGCCCGTAGAGTTGGTAGCCGAAATCCTGGTTGCCGACAAACAGCGGATTGGAGTTTATGATATCGCCCAGCGGATGTTCCCGGTCCCGGAATCTGCCGCCATAACGCTGTTCACCACGATGTCTGCCGCGCAGGTATGCCAGCCTCGCCTTTCCGGCACCGTCAGTGGTTCCATTGGGAGAACGGTTGAGCGCGGCCCGTTGTTCCGCGCTCAGGTAACGCCATCTGAATTTGATCCCCTTGTTTATGGAAGGGGCAGCAGGATTCCAACTGAATATTTTGCGGCTTGCTGGATGGGGTAGCTGGTCGGAGGCCTTCCAGACGATATTCCCCACCTTGCCGTCCGGCTCGATGTCGTAGGCCACCAAATCCCCCAGCCAGTTACCGCTATTGAAGCGTGCCTGATAGATGCGCGTTCCATTCTTCAGCTCGGTAGAGTTGGCCGCTACCGAGGCGAACGAGGCCAGGCGACGGTAGATGTCATTGAATGAGCGCTGCAGGCCCGCCACCAGCTTGGCAGGCTGGTTGGCCAGTATGTAATTATCTGGCTCCCCATCCCTGTCCCTGTCCCACTCATCTTCCAGATCGGGCTGGCCATTGTCATTCAGATCCTCGAATCCACCATATTTCCCTGCCAGCCAGAACATGTTGGCACTTCCCACCAATGGATCGGGGTGGTACTCCTGGGTGTCGATCATGTAGGTGGTAACCGTCTGCTTTCCCTCCAGGTCGGCGCGGATGTCTCGCGTGTTTGCATAGTAGGCCAGACCCGCTACATAGTAGGAGTTCTGTTTCACCCCGCCGTTCCAGGGACCGAAAACCTCTCCCAGTGCCGGAACATTCTTCCACAGCTCCAGGTTCCAAGGTTCGCCATCATTGTCTTCGCAGCTCTCCGTCGGATCGCTGGTACAGCGCATGCGCATTTGCGTGCCGTTCAACCCCTCCAGCGCACCCACCTCATTGGTCAGCGCGGTTACATTGATATCGGGATCGGGATTGGATGGCTCTCCATAGTCGTTCGAAATGAGCGTTATTTCCTCGTCGGTTCCTTCATAGAGAACGACCTTGTCAATCGGCACGCCCCGGTACGTCGGCGAGGTGAAATAGGTTCCCGGAAGTTTCTTGTCCATCCACGAGTAGGCATCGTTGATGCCGACGATGAAGTTCTTTTGACAAGAGTATTGAATTGGATCCTCCCAGGCGGTGATGACTGGGAAGCCACCTTTCTCTTTTTCGGTCAGACCATCGGCATACTCTGGCGTCCTGCCCAGATTCTTGAAATAGCGCAGTGATTCGTAGAACAACTCACCGACGGGATCGAAGGATTTGTAGCCAAATTCACTAAAGTGGTTGATGTAGCTTATTATCCCGCTGCCATAGCTCGAACTGCCACCCCCCATACAGCTGCACCCCCCTCCCGAGCTGCTCAGATTGTCGATGAGCAGTCCATCGCTGCCAAACTCCTTGTCGGGATTGTCCACCATGTTGCCGGATCCATCCGGCATCTTCGGCCCCACATATTTCATGTTGGCACGCAGTACCCCACCGTCCCGCTGCGGTGAATTATCCAGCGTGTAACTGGTAAGCGCAAAGCGCATCTTCCCCGCATTTTGCTGAATCAGCCCTTCTGGTTTGTAGTAGACGGTGCCGTTGCGCTTGGTATAGGGCGTGCAGTTGGACTCCAGCTTGTTTTTCATGCAGACCCTGATCTTTGCGTTGTAGAGAGCAAGTTCGGTTCCATCCCCGCGCTCGAAGCGGATCTTGAACGGGTCCCCCGTATCATCGGGATCGTTGACGATTATCACTTCGCTTTCCGACCAAGGGGTTACTGTGGAAGGGGCAACGTTGTCGGCCGCACTGATCCGCTTGGGATGGAACCACCAGCTGGCTTTGGCCGCCTGGCGAATGATGGTATTGGACTTCGTGTCTACCACCCGGTTGCCACCGGTCATGGTCCAGATGTACATGTCGATGGCCGAGGTGGTCGCCCAGTTGAGGAAATTGCCGCTGAACTTGCCGTTGCATTCATGGTTGCTGTTTGTGGCTCCCTTGGGGACGAATTTGCCACCCCTACGAATATAACGGTAACAGCGCTTGGGGTTGAAATACCCGAGATACTCCCTCTCCTTGAAGTAACACACCCCCAGATCGCGCTCGCGGGAGGGATCCCATATGCGTCCACCACACTGGTTGCCAAATCGGTCTGGCTGGCTTTCGGCCTCATCGTTATACGCTGCTCCGCCCATGGGTCCTTCAACCGACATGTTGAGCAACACATTGGGATCCACGCTCCTGGAGATGAACAGTGGAATGTTGGAGATGGCCGCCGGAGCGGATAGAGGGAGTGCAATGAGTATTGCGGTGACCGTCGCAACGATATGTGTTGCTAGTACTCCGTCAAGGTTATAATTTAGGATGCAGCCGGTCAGGAAGCGGTTAGCTGCTAGGCGCGCGACCGCAGGACTAGCCATAGCTAATTCAAGGGAGCGCAACACCGCAGATGACCGCTTCCTGCCCGGCCCGAAGGGAGCTTCCCAAACCGGCCAATGCCGCGTTGCACTCCTTGGAAAGGGCATGCCATTCCCTGCGGACTGCGCCTTGCCTTGGCCGGTTTGGGAAGCTCTGCATCCTAAATTATAACCTTGACGGAGTACTGGTTTTGCCCCGCTCATTGCCATATCTTTATGCCTGTGGTTCTCAACGTTTATAGACGCTCTGCAGCACGACAGACGCCGTGGTGGTGCTTCCCTTTCCCAGGGCTGTTACGCGGTACCACCCTTTCTCGGTGAGCGGTATGTTGGATTGCAGCGAGCCTCCTGGCATGGGCATCGGCGGTAACTCTTCGATGAGATACCGGGGTTGCTCGCTTACCCCTGTCAGGGTGCCACTGTAGGGTCGGCTCTCTGAACTCCAGTCCAATGACAGCCAGCGCGGATCTGCCTCGGGGACTGTGGCCTGAACAAGCCCCGTTTCGCTGCCGTCAAACGGTGGCAGCGACTGGGTGCTTCCCAGGTAGTTTTCCGCATCCCGCAGCGCGGCTTCGGCTGCTTGAAAGGCCATCCTCTTGTCACGACTGTTGGCGGCCATCTTCAGCTCGAGGGAAGCTGTCTGACTGGATGAGATACCGAGAACCGCCAACACGAGGACGAACAGCAGACTGACGATTAGCGCAGCACCGCGCTGGGAATTTTTTGTTGGAGTGGAACTCATCACAAATCCCCCGAGCGCAATAGGCCTTGTCTGGAACTCTCAATCTCTGTTTGGATCCTATCGGCCTGCGTTGATGTTGACTTTAGCCTGAATGTCTCACGCGGGAACGCTATCCAGCCTCGGATTTGCGGTAGAGCCAATGGGATGACTGAGCAAATACCCGGAAGGGCGGCGAGACCGGTGCGAGGGAGTGTCCAACGGTGCCCGGTTACACGCTGCACGTTGCTTATACTCCGGCTGCTTCGCTTGTTTCTGCCGGTTGCCGACCAAACAGGTTACGCCGTTCCGTGATAGAATTCCCCGGTTTCCGGGCACGGGAAGCTGCTGGCAGGTGGAATATGCTCCTTATGATCGACAACTACGACTCCTTCACCTACAACCTGGTGCAGTACTTCGGGGAGCTGGGGGTGGAGGTGGAGGTGCGGCGCAACGATTGCGTCACCATGGAGGAGATCGAGGCGCTGGCGCCGCAGTGGCTGGTGATATCACCGGGGCCCTGTACCCCCGACGAGGCGGGGATCTCGCTGGAGGTCATCCAGCACTTCGCCGGACGGATCCCCATCCTCGGGGTTTGC
>DRMK01000233.1 GCA_011322575.1 Gammaproteobacteria bacterium | reverse complement strand
GGGCGGGCGGTGATTCCCGCCAATATCAACCATCCAGAGCTGGAGCCGATGATCATCGGGCGCAACTTCCTGGTGAAGATCAATGGCAACCTGGGCAGCTCCGCGCTCGCCTCCAGCATCGAGGAAGAGGTGGCCAAGATGACCTGGGGGATCCGCTGGGGCTCCGACACCATCATGGATCTCTCCACTGGCAGGAACATCCACGAGACGCGCGAGTGGATAATACGCAACTCGCCGGTGCCCATCGGCACGGTGCCCATCTACCAGGCGCTGGAGAAGGTGGGGGGCAGGGCGGAAGAGCTGAGCTGGGAGCTGTTCCGCGATACCCTGATCGAGCAGGCGGAGCAGGGGGTGGATTACTTCACCATCCACGCGGGCCTGCTGCTGCGCCACATTCCCCTTACCGCAAAGAGGGTTACCGGCATCGTGTCGCGCGGCGGATCCATCATGGCCAAGTGGTGCCTGGCGCACCACCGGGAGAACTTTCTCTACACCCATTTCGAGGAGATCTGCGAGATCATGAAGGCCTATGATGTCACCTTCTCTCTGGGGGACGGCCTGCGCCCCGGTTGTATCGCCGACGCCAACGATGCGGCCCAGTTCGGCGAGCTGGAGGTGCTGGGGGAGCTGACCGAAATCGCCTGGAAACACGATGTGCAGACCATCATCGAAGGGCCCGGGCATGTGCCGATGCAGATGATCAGGGAGAACATGGAGAAGCAGCTGGAGTGCTGCGGCGAGGCGCCGTTCTACACCCTGGGGCCGCTCACAACCGACATAGCGCCCGGCTACGACCATATAACATCCGCCATCGGCGCGGCGATGATCGGTTGGTACGGCTGCGCCATGCTCTGCTATGTCACCCCCAAGGAGCACCTGGGTTTGCCCAACCGGGACGATGTCAAGGAGGGGATCATCGCCTACAAAATCGCCGCTCATGCCGCCGATCTGGCCAAGGGCCATCCCGGCGCCCAGATCCGTGACGACGCCATGTCCAAGGCGCGCTTCGAATTCCGCTGGGAGGATCAGTTCGCCATCGGTCTGGATCCGGATCGGGCACGGGAGTACCACGACGAGACGTTGCCCCAGGATGCCCACAAGGTAGCCCATTTCTGCTCCATGTGCGGTCCCAGTTTCTGCTCCATGAAGATCACCCGGGAGGTGCGTGACTATGCGCAACGCCAGGGGCTGTCCGAGGAGGAGGCGCTGCGCAAGGGGATGGAAGAGAAGGCGGCGGAGTTCGTCCGCCAAGGGGGGGAGCTGTACCGCAAGGCATGAAACTCGAGGCTACCGGCATGAAGGAGCGGCTGTTACTGGTCCTGGAGAGGACCATTGCAGCGGTATTTGTGGCGATCATCGTGGTGCTGACGCTGGGGGTGGTGATCGGTACCGTGCGGCTGTTCATCAACCTGGGAACGCTGGCGGCCAGCGGAGGGGTCACGGGTCAGTACCTGAAGACCATCTCCGATGTCCTCACCCTGTTCATCCTGGTGGAGCTGACCCGCTCCCTGGTGGACTACTTCAGCGAGAACCGGCTGCGTCTGACCTTCATAGTGGATGCGGCCATCGTATTCGTGCTGCGCGAGATCATGATCAAGCTGTTCGAGCACAAGATCGGCACCGACGAAATCTACGCGCTGAGCGCCCTGCTGTTCGTCATGGGGGCGCTGCGCATCGCTTCGGTGCTGGTATTCCAGCGCGAACGGCAGATGATGGCGGATAACAACGGGTAGCCTGATTTCTGTTGCGTTTTGCCGGACGTGGTTTCCGCTGTGGTCGTTGTGCCGTTCTCTCTCAGGCCGCCTCCGAAGACTCCAGCCGCTCCAGCCGGTAGCCGTGCTGGTAGATGGCGCTCAGGCGCCAGCCATACTCCGGTGTCAGGTGCAGCTTGTTGCGCAGGCGGCTGATGTGGGTATCCACGGTGCGGGTGTTGATCCCCGGAGGCATGTTCCACACCTTCTCCAGGATGAAGCCGCGGGACAGCAGCTTGCCGTTGTTGCGCAGCAGGAATACCGCCAGGGCGAACTCCTTCTGGGTCAGTTCTATGGTCTCGTCGCCAAAATGGATGGCGCGTTCGGCGAACACGATGCGGAAGGGGCCGATCTCCAGAACCTCGCCCTCGGCATCTCCCAGGTTGGCGCGGCGCCCCGCCGCGTTGATGCGGGCTATCAGCTCCATCTGCTTGACGGGCTTTATCATGTAGTCGTCGGCGCCGGTCTGCAGGGCATTCACTATGTCCTGTTCGCTGTCGCGGGCGGTGACGAAAATGATGGGAGTGTTCTGACAGTGCTCCTCCCGGACCCATTTCAGAACGTCGATACCGCTGGTGTCGGGCAGCATCCAGTCCAGGATGAACAGGTCGTAGTTCCGGTGTTGTCTCAGTGCTGTGGTGAAGGATTCTCCGGTTTCGAAACTGTCGCAGTTGTGGCCGGCCCCCTCCAGCCACAGCCTGATCAGCTCCACCTGGTCCTTGTCGTCTTCCAGCAAAGCGATGTACACGGCGTCAACCCTCGTTAGCGATCCTAGATGATAACCATATCGGAGTCTATCAGAAATATCTTGAGAGGGTTCAGAGATGGCTCTCCTACTGGCCCACCCGCAGCAGGACCCGGTCCAGGGCGGCGTGGGGCAGGGTGCGCTTGAGTGTGGCGAACAGCCAGGTGGGGAAGGTGACATAGTAGCGCACGCGTGGCCGCTCGCTCTCCAGGG
>DRMK01000232.1 GCA_011322575.1 Gammaproteobacteria bacterium | reverse complement strand
GCCATTTTCCTGTAAATGTTCCGGCGCCACGGACGATGATCACTGGAACCGACCCAGCCAGCGCGGCTTCTCCGGCCAGTCCGAACTGGTTCCGTCTGCCCTGGCCCGGGATTAAATTCTAGCAAATCGAGGAGTCACCCAAGCATGAAAATCGCACTGATCGGTCTGGGGAAAATGGGAGCCAACATGGCGCGCCGTCTCTGCCGGGGAGGAATCGAGGTGGTAGGCTTCAATCGCTCCCGTGAGATCGTGGAACAGCTGGCCAGCGAAGAGGGCATGATCGCCGCGGGGAGCCTGGCCGAGGCGGTGGGCCAACTCCCCTCACCCCGCGTGGTATGGCTGATGCTGCCCAGCGGCGCCCCCACCGAATCCACCCTGCAGGAGCTGATCCCGCTGCTGAACGAGGGGGACGTGGTGGTGGAGGGGGGGAACTCCAACTACCATGACACCCAGCGCCGCGCCCGCATGCTGGCCGAACACGGGATCGGCTACGTGGATTCCGGCACCTCCGGCGGGATCTGGGGGCTGAAAGAGGGCTACTGCCTGATGGTGGGGGGCGACAGGGAGCACGTCGCGCTGGTGGAGCCGGTGCTGAAGACCCTCGCGCCGGCACCGGATCGAGGCTGGGCTCACGTGGGGCCTGTGGGTTCCGGTCACTTCACCAAAATGATCCACAACGGCATCGAATACGGCATGATGCAGGCCTATGCAGAGGGGTTTGCCCTGCTGCGGGGCAAGGAGGAGTTCTCCCTGGATATGGCCCAGATCACCGAACTGTGGCGCCACGGCTCGGTGGTGCGCAGTTGGCTGCTGGATCTCACCGCCGAGTTCATGCAGAGGGACCAGGATCTGGAGAGCGTGGAACCCTACGTTGCTGACTCCGGCGAGGGGCGCTGGACGGTAGTCGAGTCGGTGGATCAGGGGGTAGCCGCCCCGGTACTCAGCCTGGCGCTGCAGATGCGTTTTGCCAGCCAGGATGAGTATGGCTACGGCAACCGCGTGCTCTCCATGATGCGCAACGCCTTTGGCGGGCATTTCGTCGAGACCAGGGACGAACAGTCATGAACGACTCCTGCACCTTCGTAATCTTTGGCGCTACCGGCAACCTGGCCAAGGTCAAGCTGCTGCCGGCACTCTATCACCTGGAGCAGGCCAATCGCCTGCCGGAGGGGATGGCAATCATGGGCTTTGGCCGGCGCAAATGGAGCGCGGAGGAGTGGCGCCGGGAGGTGCAGGAGATCCTGGAGCCGCGGGTACGCGACGGATTCGACCAGGAGGTGTTCCAGCGCCTCAGCCGGCGGCTCCACTTCTGCGAGGGGGATCTCTCCGACGCAGAGTCATTCCGGCGGCTGCGCGAAACCATCGACTCCAATCTAGAGCTGCCCAGCAACATCGCCTTCTACATGGCCATCAGCCCGGCGGAGTACAAGGCCACTGCGCGCAACCTGGCGCAGGCCGGGCTCAACGAGGAGAAGGGCGGATGGCGCCGCCTGGTGGTGGAGAAACCCTTTGGCTACGATCTGGAGAGCGCCCGCATCCTGGACAGCTGCCTGCACCGCCACTTTTCGGAACGGCAGATCTATCGCATCGACCACTACCTGGGCAAGGCGATGGTACAGAACGTTCTGGTATTCCGTTTCGCCAACCTGATGCTGGAGCCCCTGTGGAACCGCAACTATATCGACCACGTGCAGATCACTCACTCCGAGCGCCTCGGGATTGCCGGCCGGGCCCACTACTATGACGGCGCCGGCGCGCTGCGCGACATGGTACAGAGCCACCTGCTGCAGATGCTGGCGCTGGTGGCCATGGAGCCGCCCGCCTATCTGGATGCCGAATCCCTGCGCGACGAAAAGGTAAAGGCGCTGAAATCCATCCGCCCCATACCGCGCAACGCAGTCAATGCCCACGCTTACCGGGCCCAGTACCGGCGCGGCACCGTGGGGGGCAAGGAGGTTCCCGGTTATCTCGAGGAGGAGGGAGTGGCCGCTGACAGCACCACCGAAACCTACGCCTCCCTCAAGCTATACATCGACAACTGGCGCTGGCGGGGGGTACCGTTCTATCTGCGCACCGGCAAGCGCATGGCGCAGAACAGCTCGGGAATCGCCATCCGTTTCAAGCACCCGCCGCAACAGCTGTTCCGCAAGACCAGCATCGAGAAACTGGAACCCAACTGGATCCTGCTCAGCATCCAGCCCCAGGAGTGCCTGCGCATCGAGATGCAGGTCAAGGAGCCGGGACTGGAGATCCGCGCCCACACCACCCAGCTGGACGCCAGCTACTGCGGCCTGAGCAGCTACCAGATCGACGCCTACGAGGCGCTGTTGCTGGACGTGATGGAGGGAGACCAGTCCCTGTTCCTGCGCTATGATGAGATCTCTACCGCATGGAAAGTGGTCGATCCCATCATCCAGACCTGGTCAACGGAGCGGGATTTCATCCACACCTACCCTGCCGGAACCTGGGGGCCGAACGACTGTCAGCGTATCTTCGACAACGAGGATCACTACTGGCGCAACTCATTCACCAGCAGCATAGAAGAACACAAGAAAGAGGAGTAAATTTGCCTTCAAAATCGAAAAACCCGGTTGGTATATAATACGGACAATTTGATAATCCAGCGACATCAGGGATAGAGCAATATCGCCAGCTTACAGGGAGAAATGCGATTATGTC
>DRMK01000231.1 GCA_011322575.1 Gammaproteobacteria bacterium | reverse complement strand
GCGGAACAGCTCATCGGGAGGAAAGTGCAGATCCTCGAGCGTGGCGCCGTAGCCGTTGTAGTTCAGATAGATCCCCAGCTCGCGCAGCCGATCGAGCTGCCGCGCATCCAGATCCAGATCCCGGGCGGCCTGGCGCGCGCTGTTGTCGAGATTGTCGCCAAAGGCGCCCACCACCGCCCAGGCGCGGAACCGCCCCTCCAATGTTTGATCCACCAGCAGGCTGGTGCAGATCTCCGGTGCGGTGTCGATTAGCGTGACCAGCCCCGGATGATTCGGAATATCGCCGGCGTAATGGTGGTCGAAGTAGCGGATCTCGACCCCCTGCTCCAGCAGCCGCTGCAGATCCGCGCGGTTTTTGTCCAGGGAGAGATCGAGTACCGTAACCAGATCTCCCGCGGCCGCCTCCACCCTGCGCAGCAGGTCAATCTCCCGTTTTATGCCACTTACCAGAGTGCTGGCGCAGGGCTCCTGCAGGCGCAGCTGCTGCAGCGCGCAGATCCCGTCGGCGTCGCCATTGAACACGTCGATGATGGCCATCCATCTCCCCGCAACCATTTTCTGCCGGCAGGTATGATAGCACTTTCGCTCCCGGCAGGTGAGGCAGAGGCCGGATACTACCGGAGCTGAAACCGGCAGTGGCGCAACGGGAGCCAGAGCAGCAGGAACAACGGCAACAGGATCAGGGCACCGCCGCCACCGCCACCGCCTCCATCGCGCGTGCTGGCAGGTGGAGCCCCTGTTTCTCCCTCACTGTCCCTGGGGGGGCTATCGTTATCGACAACCTTGACAGAGGCATAACTGACATTGTTATCGCTATCCGGATCGAGCGCCTGCCGGGAGGCAACCTCGACCCGGTGGCTGAACTCCCCTTTGGTGGTGGTCCGGTAGGCAAACTGGAGGCTCTTTTGCTGACCGCTTTTCAGTTCCGGCAACTGGCAGGTGATCCTTCGGGCGGCCCCGTTTTGCTCGCACCCGTCGGGTAACGAGAGTGGCTGCCAACGCCAAGGGTGGTTTCCATACAAAACCAGCCCGGTGGCGGAAGCAGGTCCTGAATTGGCTACCGTGACATTGAAGGCAATGGTTGCGTCGGCGAGGAACTCCTTGCCCTCGACCTCCTGGGAAACCTTGATGTCAGCCCTGGGCGTCATCGAGAGTTCTCCCCGCCGGTAGATCACACCAGCCAGCCCACCACTCAGCCACTCGGAGGGCTCCTCGCGCGGTTGAAGGGTTTTTCCTATCTCCTGGCGGTAGAGAGATGGATAATAACCTTTTGGAGAGGTCTCCACATTGCTGTATATAACTGCCGTGTCGTCACCATTCAAAGCGGGAAAAGCGGGAATGGCTTTGGTTTCAGTTCTTGCAATCTCGACCAGTTCTCCCGTCTCCAGATTGCCAACATATACCAGGTTATCCTTTGCATCGAATGCTTCAAATGTTATCAGAGCAGGATTGAGATTACTCAGGCTAGGAGATGCCAGACCAATGTCTTTCATTGGAGGAAATAGGGAAACAGTATCGCCGCTCACTAGATCCAGCGCGTAGATACTCCATACGCCGACCAGCTTCCCGTTTGCCAAGGTGGCGCGGTTGAGGGCGTCGTAAAAGATGTACCGGTTGTCCGCAGTAAAATCCATAGCGCCTGCGTAGGCCACGGTATTCAACAGCGAACCATCCATTCCGGCGGACTGGAGTAGGTAGCAGTAATTATCTTCTGGACTGTCAGTCCACTCAACGCAGATAAGTGGCAGCGCTTCTCTGGTGCTTGGATCGCGCCGAACGTAGCTAATGGCCTTTGCATCTGGTGATATGGCGACAGAGTGATAGCGGCCAGGTTTGTTGAGACATATTTCGAGGCCGTTCGTGCCAACGAAACACAAATCAAAATCTTCACTGATAAACGCAACTATATCGCCATTGGCAGACACCGCCGGTCGCCTCGGCTGAACCGGGGTGGAGGTGAGATACTCAGTATCTCCCGAAGCTTTCTCCCTCCGGCCCAGATAGAAACGTCCATCTCTGGGAATTATCGTTACCACCGAGTCCTCCGCATCGATGGGTTTCCGCCACGGTGGCTGGGGCGCGGGAGGTACTTCGAACACCTCTACGGCATCAAAGGCGTCTTCTACAGCCTCTTTTTTGGAAGATTCCTTGGGGTAGAGATCTTTCGCTGCCCGGATGGCCGCACGCCGCATATCGGCAAAATTGGATCCGGGAAGCAGATAGATGGTGTTGGCGCGATAGAAGATTCGGGCGGCGGACTCCATCCCGATAGCGTTGTCCAGCCCCTCGGCCAGAAGATAGAAGGCCCGGTTGATTATGGAGCTGTTGATGTGGGCCCCGCCCCCGTCATTTTCCAGCGGCAGTTCCTCATACTCGCTCATTTTCGTCGGGTAGGGTCTGCCCAGGGACCACTCCAGTTTGTCCGGCTGTTTCATGTTGCGCGCGTGGTCTGGATCCCGCAGCTTGGTACCTACTATCCAGTCGTTGCTGCCGGTAACGGCCCGCTCTATTGCCTCGCCAAAAATATCGGATAGCGATTCGCCCAAAGCACCTGATTGCTCAATGGGCAACAGCCCGGAGGTGTTGGAGGTAACCCCGTGCGTATATTCGTGGCCCACGCTATCCAGCGAGCTGGAGAAGTAGTCGCTATCACCAAACAATATCTCTCCATACCCGGGGATATAGGCGGCATTGGCCCAATCCTTACCCACCCTGACGATCGCGACGATGCTTCTCTTGTTGTTGTCCAGCGAGTCATAGTTGTGTGTGTCCCGGTAGTAATTGTAGGCCTTGAGGATATTGTAGGCGGCGCCGACCCCATCCTTTAGCCAACCGCTTTCAGCCGAGCTGGAGCCAATAGGGATGGGTTTCAAATCCTCCTGCCAATGCCTGTTTTCAGCATCCAGAATTCGGATAACCCCTCTTGCTGGATAAGGTGGAACCATGGGATCGACCATGTCATCCGGCATTCCCATGCTGGAGGCATCGAGCAGATAGTACTCCCCCTCCCGCTCTTTCCACACCGTCAAATCTCTGGGCGTTCCCAAGGCATCCTTCCCCCTGCCTGGAACGCTTTCGTGTCTTACGTCGTTGTAGCTGAACATCACCTCTCCGCTGCCGGCATCCACCAGCGTCACCATGTGCCTGGCGAGGGAGAGCTCCAGGATTACCTTCCAGGCCAGAACCGGGGTGCCGTTCCTGTGGTCCGCGTGGATTACCAGGGTGGCACTGGAAGGGGGGGTGGTGCCAGCGGGGACCTGCAGCGCCTCTTTGGCGGCCGCTACCGCGCGGGCGGAGTCGATCTGGGGCGTCAGCGGGATTTTTCCAGGCGAAGGGATGTATTTGCCGTCCATGGAGGTGACCCTGCCACGCCGATCCAGGTGCAGAATCAGGCCGGTGCCCCACACCGGCACCCCACGGTAGGACTGGGTGTAGCGCAGGTGGGAGTGCCCCTTCCCGTCCCGGTGCAGACGGGTGAAGCGCAGCTCCCGCTCCGGCTCCTCCAGCCTGAGCAGGGTGCGGTATTTGGCGAGGAATGCGGCGGCCTCCTGTCGGAGTAGCGTTTCATTGGGCAGGTTTGCCGTGGAGGCCGCCTCCGATTCCGGCATGCTGGAGCTATCGGTAACCGTGATAGTGGCCGGGGTGCCAAAGGGTCCCATCTCCACCTCGAGGCCGGGGACGGCCTGCCGCTCACCTTCCGATGCCGCCGCCATGGTGACCCGGGCGTTCAACTCCCTCAAGATACGCCCGATCTCCCCTGCCGAGGCCCGGAACTCCTCGCTCGTTTCCTCCGCAGTGGCGGCGCGGGTTGCCGCCGTCACCTCGGGAGCCGGATAGAGGGGGCGCAGCGAGTCCAGCAGGGGTTCGGAGCCCGAATCGCCAGCGGAGCCGCCACCTGGCAAGGCGAGGGCCAGCAGAGCCAGCCACAGGATGTTACTGGATTTCATGGGTGTTTCCTCGATGTGCGAATGACGGGCAGCCGGTTGAGCACCTCGCCGGTTGCTGCGTCCATGATGTAAACGGTACCGCCTAACACGGCCATTCCTTGCGGCTTCAGCTCATAGGCCAGGCGAGGATGCCTGCCGTCGCGGAAAAAGATGACCTTGCGTACCGAGTAGTTTCTCGCCGCTGCGCCGGGATCGATCCTGGCCATGTTTTGCAGGGCGGCGTTCTCGCCCATTCCCCCGTTCGTGTCCACCTCCTCCGGGGTAGGGTAGTAGGCGCCGGAAAGCAGATACGGCCGCTGTTGCGCATCGAAATGGATGTCCAGGGCCGCCTTCCATACCGGTACTCCCTGGTACTGCTGCGTGAAACGAATGTGGGTGTAACCCAGCTGATCCCTTTTGCTACGGGCCAGGACAAATTCGGAGTCGGGATCCCGGATCAGGAGTTCTGTGTGATAAGTCCGCAGCACCGCTCTGGCTGTCTCTTCCAAGCCTTGTCCGGCGGCGGTTCCGTCCGGCAGCAGCTCTCCCTCGAGCCGGACTATGGTGTTGTTGGTGCTGTTGCGTTCCAGCAGCAGTTTGTCTTCCCGCGCCTTCCAGGCGCTCTCTCCGGTGGTTGCCAGCGGGCCGGCGGCACAGCTGCACAGCGCCAGCAGGAGTGCGGCTCCAAAGCTCCCCCCTATTTTGCCTCTCCATAACCGGCGGAGCATGGCGGTTCTCTTCAATACGGGATCATATGCCGACCTCCTGTCGGTAGCGGCAGTTTAACAGCTTGTTCGGGTTCCTGTCCATCCTGAAGGCTGGTGGCGGCACGGCTGATCGGCCGGTTCGGATCGTTCCGGGAACAAAAAATCCGGGAGAAGGATGAGTTGCCCTTTTGCCCGCCTTCTCCGGGGATGAGCCGATAAAGTTAACAAAATTAACACAAATACAGATCAACTTTGGCCTGCCGGTAACCAATACTCGAAGTTATCGGGTCCAAGTACTCCGTGAAGGTGGTCGTATGGTGGGCAGAGTGGTTTCCGCAGCGGTGGTGTTGCTTCTCTTCGTGGTATTCGTTCCGGCGGGGTGGGCCAGCGTTCCTCCCCCACCCGTCAACCAGAACATCGGTATCCCGGACGGGGTATTCAACGACCTGACCATGGAAGGGTGCGGCGGCTGCCATTTCGATCCCGGCTCGGCCCCGGCGCCGGTCAAGCCGGGATATCTGCCCGATCGTCACCACCTGCGCGTGGATACCCCCATCGGCAGCCACTCGGCCTCCCCGTTTCCGGAGAACTCTCCCGACGGAACCCACAAGTGCATCACCTGTCATGCCGTGGATTGGGTGGCGGATCCATCCCGGCCGGCGGGAGGGTATTTCAGCTTTGCCCTCGATCCGACCCGGCCCGAGTTTCGCAACTGTCTGCGCTGCCATACGCAAAAACCCGGTGTGGCGTCGGTCCATCACCTTACCGGGGCTGCCCAGGAGGCACGGTGCAATAGCTGTCACGGCAGCGTGATCAACGATCCCAACGGTGAGCTGTGGCAGATAAGGGTCATTCCCTCCATGAGTCCCAATCCGGGATTCGGTGATGGAGAGTTCGGCGAGACCGGACACCGCAGGGGCGGCTGCCGCTACTGCCACAACGGCGGAATAGACGATGTCTCCGGCATGATGGTACCGGGGGGCAACGCCAACATGATCACCCACCACGGAACCGGCCTTGGCCAGCCCGGCAGCGGCTCGCTGCACTCCTGCAGCCTGTGTCACGACCTTGCCCCCCCGGAACATACCCTGCAGGGGTGTGTGCGCTGTCATGCGCCCACATCGCTGCACAGTATCCAGGCCGATTCGGACGGCAACGGCACCGCCGGAGACTACGAGGAGCAGCCCTTCTACGGCCATATCGGCACATCCACCGACTGCATGGGATGTCACATGGGCGGCTCCGCCACTCCCGCCTCCGTGACCAGCGCTACGGCAGACGGGATGCCGCTGTTCGGACCGCTGCTGCCCGAGATCGACCGCCTCAACAGCGTCCGCATCGTGGCGGGCAGGCCGTTCGTCCTGCAGCTGACCGGATCGGGATTCCGCGTTGCCACGGAGCAGGATCCGGTGGCAACCAGGGTGCGGCTGACGCCGGTGGAAGGGGGGGAGGAGCCGCTGGAGCTGGTTCCCGGGAGCGTGAGCTTTACCTCGCTGGAGGTTTCGCTGCCCGCGGATCTGGCGCCTGGAAGCTACCGCGTGAGCGCGGTGAACGGAGCCATGGCCAGCGTCCCGGCGAATCTGGTGGTTACCCCGGCCGTCTCCATCGACTCCGCACGTTGTGAGGGCGGCAGCGTCACCATAACCGGAGCAGGTTTCGGCAGCCATCTCGATGTGGAGGACTCCGGCACCACAGTCATCGACGTGGATGCGGCGCAGCGCTGCACTATCCGCTCCTGGACCGACAGCATGATCGTGGCCGACTGCGGCGATACGGTTGCCGGCTCCATCCGGGTGGAGAGCCTGTTTGGCGAAGCTACAGCGGACGCCCCGGGCTGTAGATCCAGCGGCCGTCCCCGCTGGTGGAGCATCTGGAGCTGGTGGTCCTCCTGGAGCTGGTCGCGGAGATAGTCCCGGTTACCGGCGTCGGCGTTCACATCGGGGATTGACCCGAGGCCACATCACGAACCCACCCATCGCGCCCCGGCGCGTTCCGTACGCACGGTTTCAAGTATTCCGCTGTCGCTGCCGATCTATCTGATCGTCTTCAAAACATTTATTCCGCACCCCGATCTTTGTACATGAGCACCAATCACACCTTTACAGTATTCACCTGCACCTACAATCGCGCCCATACCCTGCACCGGGTCTGGGAAAGCCTGCAGATGCAGACCTTCCGCAGCTTTGAATGGCTGATCTTCGATAACGGATCCACGGATCAAACGGCGGATCTGGTTGCCCGTTGGGCGAGAGACTCTTCGTTCCCGATACGCTATCTCTCCTGGGCGAACAACACCGGTTACCAGAACGCCATCAACGAGGGGGTGGCGGCGGCGCGCGGGGAGCTGTTCGTGATGCTGGATTCGGACGATCGCTGCCTGCCCCAGGCGCTGGAGCGGTTTCACGCCCTGTGGCACGGAATACCTGAACAGAAGCGGGAACGTTTTGCCGGCGTGACGGTGCTGTGCGAGGATCAGTATGGCAACCTGGCCGGAACCCGCTTTCCTCGGGATCGCCTGGTGTCGGACGCCCTGGAGCTGGAGTACCGCTACAAGGTCAAGGGGGAGAAATGGGGCTTCATCCGCACCGATATCCTGAGGGAGCATCCGTTTCCCAGGGTGGAGCACCATGTGATGCCCCACGTGGTGTGGCACCGTATCGCGCGGCGCTACCAGACCCTGTTCGTAAACGAGGTGCTGCGCATCTACTACCAGGACGACACCGGCGACGCCGCCCAGCTGACCGCCGTACCCCCCGGCCACAACGCCCTCGGCAAGCTGCTCGGGCATCAGGCCATTCTGGACAACAACATGGATTGGTTCGCCACCGCTCCCATCGCCCTGTGCAGGGCGGCGGTACAGTATATCCGCTACTCCCGGCACGCCGGCCGGGGGGCGATGCAACAGGCGTGGGAGCTGCGCGGCCGCGCCGGCCGGGCGCTCTGCTGGGCGCTGCAACCGGCCGGTCTGCTGCTGTACCTGCTGGATCTCGGCCGCCACTCCCGGAGGGCGATCGCCGCCGGCCGGGAGGAGGTGGACTACCACTCCCTACCTGGAGATCCCTGACCGTCCGGGGGCCAACCAGGGCTCCGGATCGTGCTAGCATAGGAGCCCCCTGTTCGAGCCGCCTGGCACGCTCTCATGGAGCTGTTCGATACCCACTGCCACCTGGATCTGCCCCGGTTTGATGCCGATCGGGAGGAGATCCTCAACCGTTGCCGCAATATTGGAATAAACCATATCGTGGTGCCCGCCATCGAGCAGAGCGGCTGGAGCGGCCTGCTGGCGCTCTGCGCCGTCCACGACGGGATGCTGCATGCGGCGCTGGGGCTGCATCCCATGTTCGTGGAGCGCCACGAGGAGTCCCACCTCTCCCTGCTGGAGGAGGCGGTCCGGGAGCACCACCCGGTCGCCATCGGCGAGATCGGTCTGGACTACCACTCCGGACGGCAGTCGCGGGAGCGGCAGCTGGCCCTGTTCGATGCGCAGCTGGAGATCGCCGCATGCGCCGGCCTGCCGCTCATCCTGCACGTGCGCAAGGCCCATGACGAAGTGCTGGAGCGTCTGCGCCGCCACCGCATCCCCGGGGGGGTGGTGCACGCCTTCAACGGCTCCCTGCAGCAGGCGCGGCGCTATCTGGAGCTCGGCTTCCGGTTCGGCTTCGGGGGGGCGGTGACCCGTCCCGGGGCGCGCCGCCTGCACCGTCTGGTACGGGAGCTGCCGCTGGAGGCGCTGCTGCTGGAGACCGACGCTCCCGACATGCCTCCCGAGTCCCATCGCGGGGAGCGCAACCGGCCGGACTATCTGGTGGAGATCCTGGATGCCGTGGCGCGCCTGCGGGACGAGGATCCCGCGCTGATCGCGCAGCGCACCACCGCCAGCGCCAGGGAGCTGTTCGGCATCCCCGGGCGTGTCGGGAAGAGGCAGTGAGCCGCCCCGAGCGCCGCCAGATCTTCGCCTGGGCGCTCTACGACTGGGCCAACTCCGCATTTGCGGTGACCATCATGGCCGGGTTCTTCCCAGTGTTCTTCAAACAGTACTGGAGCAGCGGCAGCAGCGCCGTCCAGAGCACCTTCCACCTGGGAGCGGCCAACTCGGCGGCCAGCCTGGTGGTGGTGATCCTGGCCCCCCTGCTGGGCAGTTTCGCCGACCAGGGGGGCGGCAAGAAGCGGCTCCTGCTGCTGTTCACCCTGCTCGGGGTGCTCGCCACCGCCGCCCTGTTCCTGGTCGGCGAGGGGGAGTGGCGAAGCGCCCTGGGGCTGTATGTGCTGGCCACCATCGGTTTCTCCGCCGGGATTGTGTTCTACGATGCGCTGCTGGTGGATGTATCCGCCGGGCGGCGCCTGGATTTCGTCTCCGGCCTGGGGTACGCCTGCGGCTATCTGGGGGGCGGACTGCTGTTCGCCTTCTGCGTGGGGCTGACCCTCCATCCCCACTGGTTCGGCCTGCCCGATGCCGCCGGCGCGGTACGCTGGTCGTTTCTGCTGACCGCCGGCTGGTGGGCGCTGTTCTCCCTCCCCCTGTTCCTGCTGGTCCGCGAGCGGGTATCGCCCCGCGCCGGGATCGGCCTGCTGCAGAGCGGCCGGGCGGCGCTGCGCCAGCTGGCCGGAACCCTGGCGGAGCTGCGCCGCCTGCGGGTGGTGGCGCTGTTTCTGCTCAGCTACTGGCTCTACATCGACGGGGTGGACACCATCATCAAGATGGCGGTGGACTACGGTATGGCGCTGGGGTTCGACAGCGGCGATCTGATGCTGGCGCTGCTGCTAACCCAGTTCGTCGGCTTTCCCGCGGCGCTGCTGTTCGGCCTGCTGGGGGAGCGGATCGGGGCCAAGCGCGGGATCTATATCGCCATCGGGGTCTATTTCGGGGTGGTGATCTGGGCCAGCCGCATGGAGAGCGCCTGGGAGTTCTACGCGCTGGCGGTGGTGATCGGTCTGGTGCAGGGCGGGATCCAGTCGTTGAGCCGCTCGTTCTATGCGCGCATCATCCCGACGGACAAGGCGGGGGAGTTCTTCGGCTTCTACAACATGCTGGGCCGGTTTGCGGCCATCTTCGGCCCGCTGCTGATGGGCTGGGTGGGGGTGCTTAGCGGCTCGCCGCGGCTCTCCATCCTGGCGGTGGCGCTGCTGTTCGCCCTCGGCCTGCTGTTGCTGCTGTTCGTGGACGAGGAGAAGGGGCGGCGCATGGCGCGCTCCCTGTAGCCGAGTGGCGGGAGGGTGCTATCTCCCTATTCGGGGAAGAGCCCCTATTTGATGTGGGACAGGATCCCGTCCAGTTCGTCCAGGCTGTTGTAGTGGATCACCAGCTTCCCCTTGCCGCGGCTGGTGTGCTGCAGCCGCACCGGCGCCCCCAGTTTCTCCGCCAGCTCCTCCTGCAGGCGCCGGGTGTCCGGATCCAGTGCCGGCCTCTTTCCCTGGGGCCTGGGGCCGGCGGCGATGCGCCGCACCAGCTGTTCGGTCTCGCGCACCGACAGCCCCCTGCTCTCCACGATACGCGCCGCCTCGCTCTGCTGCTCGCCGCTCAGCCCCAGCAGGGCGCGCGCGTGCCCCATCTCCAGATCGCCGTTCTCCAGCAGCTGTTTCACATCGCTGTTGAGGGTCAGCAGGCGCAGCAGGTTGCTCACCGCCGCACGCGAACGCCCCACTGCGTCGGCCGCCTCCTGGTGGGTGAGGGTGAACTCCTCGATGAGCCGCTGCAGCGCCTGGGCCTCTTCCATGGGATTCAGCTCCTCGCGCTGGATGTTCTCGATCAGGGCCATGGCGATGGCGGCCTGATCCTCCACCTGACGGATCACCGCCGGGATTTCGTGCAGGCCGGCCAGCTGCGCGGCGCGCCAGCGGCGCTCTCCGGCGATGATTTCGTAGCGCCCACCCTCCTCCAGCTCGCGCACCACGATGGGCTGCACCACCCCTTGGGCGCGGATGGAGCTGGCCAGCTCCTCGAGCGCCTCATTGTCCATGCCGGTGCGCGGCTGGTAGCGGCCGCGCTGCAGCAGATCCACGGGTAGGGTGCGCAGCTCTCCATCCCGCCCCTGCTGGCCGTCGGGCTCGGACTGCGGCGGGTTTGCCGCCGTGGTTGCCGCCCCTCCCAGGAGGGCGTCCAGGCCACGCCCCAGACCTCTCTTTCTAGCAGCCATATCTACTCGTTCCTGCTGGTCGAATCATGTATCGCATTGTACCTCCTGTTCCCGTTCGGCGCTCTCTTTCTCCTTGCGCAGGATCTCCCCGGCCAGCGCGAGATAGGCCTGTGCCCCGCGCGAGAACTTGTCGTAGATCAAGGCCGGCAGTCCAAAACTGGGGGCCTCGGCGAGCCGCACGTTGCGCGGTATCACGGTGCGATAGACCATATCTCCGAAGTGCTCGGTGAGCTGGGCGGATACATCCAGGGAGAGCCGGTTGCGCGGATCGAACATGGTGCGCAGCAGCCCCGCGATCCTGAGCCGCGGATTGAGGGTGTTGCGGATCTGCTCCACCGTCTGCAGCAGGGCGGAGAGCCCCTCCAGGGCGTAGTATTCGCACTGGGTGGGGATCAGGACGCCGTCGGCCACCGCCAGGGCGTTCACGGTGAGCATGTTCAGGGAGGGAGGGCAGTCGATGATTACGTAGTCATACTCCTCCCGGACCTCCTGCAGGGCGCGTTGCAGCGCCCGCTCGCGCTGCTTCGTCTCCAGAAGCTGTACCTCCGCGGCGGTCAGGTCGCCGTTGCTGGGGAGCAGGTCGTAGTCTCCTTCCTCGGATACAGTGATCACTTCGCCCGCCGGCAGCTCTCCCATCAGAACGTCATAGATGGAGCTCTCCAGCCGGTTCTTGTCGATGCCGCTGCCCATGGTGGCGTTGCCCTGCGGATCGGTATCCACCAGCAGCACCTTGCGCCTGGTGGCGGCCAGGGAGGCGGCCAGGTTCACGCTGGTGGTGGTCTTTCCCACCCCCCCTTTCTGGTTGGTTACCGCGATGATCTGTCCCATGGTCAGGTATCGATTCCCTGGTTCCCCGGCCCGGCAGTCGGCATCGACCGTTTTTCCATATGGCTCTTCCCCGAATCGTGTGGGTAAGGTAAGCAGCTCTTAATAATGAGGCAAATCATCCTTGACAGGCAGAATGCACGCCGGAAGATGGTCGGCAGAAGGGGATTGGGGACGCTTTGGGATAGCCGGCCTACTTGCAATTGGCACAGGTGGTGGGTATCCGGTAGTCTCCAGCCAGACCGCCCCAATCCCCTCCTGGCTGCCGAGTATGTGGCGTGCATTCTGCCTGTCAAGGACGGAGCCGCTCCGCGGTGATTTACCATTTTTTTTCCACCCAATTCGGGAAAGACCCATCTATATTAACAAGGAATCCGCTTCGACCCACCTGCCGGCTCAAGGGTTTTTCCCGAAGCCGCCGCCTCCGGGGGTCCGGATCTCGAGGCAGTCGCCCGCCTGTACGCTGATCTCCGCGCTTGAACCCAACGTCTGCCGTTCGCCGTCGCGGCGGATCAGCAGGTTCTCGCCACACTGCCCCGGCTGCCCGCCAGCCATGCCGTAGGGCGGCACCCGCCGGCGGCCGGAGAGGATGCTGACGCTCATGGGTTGCAGGAAACGGGTGCGGCGTATCACCCCGTCTCCACCACGCCGCCTGCCCGCGCCGCCCGAACCGGCGCGGATGGAGAACTCCTCCAGCAGAACGGGAAAGCGCTGCTCCACTATTTCGGGATCGGTCAGGCGGGAGTTGGTCATGTGGGTGTGCACCGCGCTGGCGCCGTCCCTGTCGGGGGTGGCGCCGGCCCCGCCGCACAGGGTTTCGTAGTACTGGTACTCCGCGTTGCCCCAGGTGACATTGTTCATGGTGCCCTGGGCGGCCGCCATTACCCCCAGCGCACCAAACAGGGTGTCGACGATGCATTGGGAGGTCTCCACATTGCCGGCCACCACCGCGGCGGGGTGTTTGGGGTTGAGCATGCTTCCCTCCGGGACGCGGATCTCGAGCGGCTTCAGGCACCCCTCGTTGAGCGGGATGTTGTCCTGCACCAGGCAACGGAACACATACAGCACCGCCGCGCGGGTGATGGCCAGCGGGGCGTTGAAGTTGCCGGGGTGCTG
>DRMK01000230.1 GCA_011322575.1 Gammaproteobacteria bacterium | reverse complement strand
TTCATCTACACCTATTTCGTGATAAAGAACAATCAGCGCTGGGCCAAGATTCTCGGAATCATTGCCATCGTGCTGGCGCTGTCCACCCACTGGTACACCGGTGTGGTGATGGAGCTGAATCCTGGCCGCTATATCAACCACACCGCGCTTGCGCCGCTGCTGTTTCTGACCGGGGCATTCATATCCGGTATCGGGCTGCTGATCCTGGTGCTCTGGATTCTCAATATGTTTGCAGCTCCGGAGAAACGGATCGAGTGGAAACTGATCGAGGAGATGGCGCAATACATGATGTATGGCATCGTCTTCGACATGTTTCTGCTGTTTCTGGAATTCATGCAGACCTTCTACGGTACCGAGAGCGCATTCCTGGGTCACGAGATTGTGTTGATGGAGCTGTTCCGCTTCCCCTACCTGTGGCTCGAAACCATCATCGGGCTGGTCGTCCCGCTTGCCATCCTGGTTTCGCCGTTGAAGAGGTTCAGGTGGGGTGTGCTGGTGGCTTCGTTCCTGGTCGCATTTGGTGTCTACGGGATGCGGATCTGGTGGGTGATGGGTGGCCAGTACATGCAGTCGTTCTATTGATGGAGTATCGAAAGTGGCGATAGAGATCAACAGACGCGAATTCCTCAAGATGGGTGCGGCTGCTGCTGCAGGGGTGGCGGCGTGCCCGCAGCTTGCCGGTTCCATGGAGCTTGAACTGGGCGGCAAGGATTTCCATCAGATCAGGACGTTTCAGCCGCGCAAGCGCAAGCCCTATCTGTGTACCTCGTGTCCCTGGTTCGACGGTGGTTTCACTTATGCCGAGAAGGGGCAGATCCTGAAGGCTGAGGGAAATCCCAATCACATCGCAACGCGGGGGAAGTTCTGCACCAAGGGTCTGGCCTCTTTCTTCGCCGCCACCGATCCGGACCGGATCCTCAAGCCACTCAAGCGGGCTGGCGCCCGGGGTGCCGGCAAGTGGAAGGAGATAAGCTGGGAGGAGGCGATTGCAGAAGTTGCCGGCAAGGTTGCAGCGGCCCTGGACGGCAGTGGTGCCGATAGTATCTACTTGAACGAAGGTGCGTTCAAGGACGGGGCCACGCTCCGGTTCATGGACACCATAGGTTCAGGATCGATTCTTCGCAGCCGCGCTCCGTCCATCAGCAATCCGGCCAAGATGGCCGCGCTGGAGGCCATGCTGGGAGTGGATTTTGCGCTTCCCGATCTGGAGCACACCACCTACGTGCTGAACTTCGGGGCAAACATCATGGAGACCGCACCGCCGCTGGCGCAACGGCTTACCGATGGGGTTGTCGGGAAACGGCTGAAGCTGGTCACTTTCGATGTGCGGATGTCCAATACCGCGGGGAGAAGTGACGAGTGGATCCCGGTTTTCCCCGGCAGCGATGGAGTCATCGCCCTGGCGATGGCTAACGTGATAATGCAAAAGGGGTTGGCGGATACGGATTTCATCGATAACTGGACCAACTACTCCAGCGGTGAACTGGCAGAGCATCTCAAGCAGTTCACCCCGGAGATGGCAGAGAAGGCGAGCGGCGTCGCGGCGCAGACCATCGAGCGGATTGCCGTTGAGTTTGCCAAGTCCAAGCCGGCCACCGTGTTCAGCCAGAACGGTGTTACCCATCACCAGGGCGGCATACAGGGGGAGCAGGCGTGCACATTGCTGGCGGTGGTTACCGGGAATATCGACAGGGAAGGGGGATACTGCCTGCCGCGTCGGTTCGATGTCGCCGCTCCGCAGCCGGCGCCTGAAGTGGAGCGGGCTGGTGAAGTGCGGCTCAATCACACCTTTCCTTTTGAACTCAAAAGCGGCGCCCGACAGGTTCAGGTGCTCTTCAATCACATGAGCAACCCCGCCTACTCCTCTCCGGCAGCCAGCCTGTGGAGGGAAGTACTGAAAGATGAAAAACTGGTTCCCTACCTGGTGGATTTCACTCCATTCATGAGCGAGACCGCTGACCTTGCGGACATCATCCTTCCGGATGTCGTGGCGGTAGAACGCTACGATCTCGCCAGCAGTCCCAGCGCCCTGCTGCCCTGGGCCTCGATGAGCGTACCGGGTGTCCAGGCGCAGGGCGAGGCACAGGATGTGCGGGTAACCCTGAAAAAAATCATCGAGGCCATCGACGCCGACGGCAGCAGGGAGATGAAGCAGTACTGGGCGTTCAAGGATGGGGCAGATTGGGTCAAGCGGGAGATCGAAGCGACGCCGGAGCTGAAGGAGGGCTACAAAAAGCTGAAATCCAAGGGGGCCTACCCGGTTTACGGCAAGCTAGACTCCACCGGAAGGAAAATTGTCAAGAAAGGCGAGCCGGTAGCTGTTCCGTACCAAACCTACAGGGAATCGGGTTTCTCCACCCCATCCGGGAAGATCGAGGTAAATGCGGAGTCGCTTCAGGAGAGAGGTCTGCCTGCACTGCCGGCGTGGAACGGCAACCAGCGCTTGTCTTCCATCAAGCCGGAAGAGTTTGTGTTGACCACCTACAAGGTGGCCTATCACACGCTCTCCCGTACCTCGAATCTCAAATATCTGGCAGAGCTGTGGCATTCGAATCCGCTATGGATAAACAAGGATGTCGCTCACAGATTGGGTATTGAAGACGGTTCCCTGGTACGGGTAACCAGCGAGGTGGGCTATCTGGTCACCAAGGCGTGGTTGACCAACGGTATTCATCCGCAGGTGGTTGGTATATCCACTTCGGTGGGCAGGACAGCTTACGGCCGCGTAGCTCTTGCAGACGCCAGGAAACACGCTCCGTTTGCTCTTGAGGAGCTGGAGGATCACGATATCGATCACAATCTCTGGTGGCAGGATAGCGGAGCCAATCCAAACGACATCATTCCAGTAGCGGTTGATCCGGGCAGCGGTATCCAAGCGTGGAACGATACCGTGGTAACGGTTACTCCTGCAATACCTGGTGATGAATATGGCCAGATCCAGGTGGACAACAGCAAGCATCTTGCCGTCTATAAAAAAGCGCAGGAGCAGGCATGATCTCCGCTGAACCAGATAAAGGAGGGTTAGTAGATTGAGCTTCCTGAAGTCAAGAACAGGGCTGGTCACCGCAGCAGTCGTGGTTATCCTGATTTTTCTGATTGCCGGGGTTAGTTGCAGCAGTTCCCGCTTCACCCGGCCGAGTGCCTGCACCATCTGTCACCAGGTGTTCGAAAATCCGGAGGAGTATATGCCGATGGGTGGGTTGAGTGAATCCATTGAGGATTACAAGCCCACGAAACTGTTCGAGCCGGCTGCGTTCGATATGTCTGTAGGCTGCGCCGAATGCCATGCTTATCCGTTCAATGAGTACAAGGATTCACCTCACTATGACAACGATCTGGGAGTTCGTCCCGGGTGTGTCGGTTGTCACGATCCGCACGGCCTGGGCGAATTTCTTGGCTTCAAGTTTCTTTATTTCAACGATGGCCGCTACGGGAAGAGT
>DRMK01000229.1 GCA_011322575.1 Gammaproteobacteria bacterium | reverse complement strand
CGTGGGAGTCGGCCGCCACCGCGCCGTAGCCCGGAAAATGTTTCCCGGTGGCGGCCATGCCGGCCTCCCGCATCCCCGCCAGCCAGCCGTGGGCAAGCCGGGTTACTCCGTCCGGGGTGGAGTGGAAGGCGCGATCGCCAATTACGCTGCTCACCCCGAGATCCAGATCCAGTACCGGGGCGAAGCTGAAGTCCACCCCTACGGCGCGCAGCTCGCGCGCCATCAGCCAGCCACACAGCTGCGCCATGCGAAAGGCGTCATCCGGATTGTGCGCATACAGCTCGCCGAAGCGGCGGGGGGCGGGAAGCGGCGTGAATCCGTCGCGGAAGCGCTGCCCCCGCCCCCCCTCCTGATCCACCGCCACCAGGAGATGGGGCTTGCGCAGCCGGTGGATGGCGTCCACCAGCTCCGTCACCTGCTCCGGAGAGTGGTAGTTGCGGCTGAACAGGATTACCCCGCCCACCGCCGGATGCAACAGCAGTTCGCGCTCCTCGGGAGTGAGTTCCTGCCCTTCGAGATCCACCATGACCGGACCAAGACGCATGCCCTGCCTTACTCCTCTATCAGCACCCTGGTGCCCACCGCCACCCGGTCGAACAGGGCCATGATGTCGGCGTTGCGCATCCTCACGCACCCCCTGGAGCGGGGAACGCCCATCGGCTCGCTCTCCGGGCAGCCGTGAATGTAGATGTAGCGGCGCATGCTGTCCACCTTCCCAAGCCGGTTCCTGCCCACCTCGAGCCCGCTGAGCCACAGGATGCGGGTCAGGATCCAGTCACGGCCGGGGTAGCGGCGTGCCAGCTCCTCGGAGTAGATCTCGCCGCTCGGCCTGCGCCCCACGAACACGGTCCCTGCGGGGCAGCCGGCACCGATACGGGCCCTGATCTGGTGCAGGCCACGGGGGGTGCAGAAGCTCCCCGCCAGCTCTCCGGCGCCGTTGCGCGCCGTGGAGACCGCCACATCCATGCACAGCCTGCCCTCCCGGTAGAGGCGCAGGCGCTGATCGGCGAGGCCGATCACGACGTGCGCGCTACCGGGAAGCGCTGTCACGCCACTCCCGGTAGGGGTGGGAGACCAGGCAGGTGTTGTAGTAGCGCGGGTCATGGGAGACCTCCTCCCCCGCCCAGTCGGGAAGCCGGAACGGCTCATCCTCGCGGGCGAGTTCGATCTCCGCCAGGATCAGCCCTTCGTTGGCGCCATGGAACAGATCCACCTCCCAGATGTGATCACCCACCGGCACCCGGTAGCGCCTCTTCTCGATGAGCGGCTTCATGCAGAGCCGCTCCAGCATCTGTTCGGCGTCCGGCAGGGGGATGGGATAGTCGTACTCCAACCTCCGCACCCCGAGCGTGGCGCTCTTGATATTGAGCGCGGCCCTGCCGGCGGCGACGCGCACGCGCACCGAACCCGCCTCCGATCCGGCCAGGTAGCCCTGCCGGATCTCCGTACCCCGGTCCGCCCGGCGGCGCCATCCGTCACCCCGCACCAGGAACTTGCGCTCGATCTCCGTCCCCATGGGCCGGGAGCGGTTCTGCTCCTACTGCTGCTGGTCGGAGCCGACTATTACCTGTATATCGACCCCTTCCGGCAGTTCGTCCCCTCTGGTAACGATCTGGTTGCCTGGCAGGATGTGCCCCAGTTTTACCGCCTGCCTGGCATAGCTGGGGCGGTACCTGATATATGTCTCATGCTGGGTACCGGCGGTAGTACCCTCCCCCGCCCAGGATATGAAATACCCCTTTCCGGCGAGCCGTTCGCTGACCTGCTGCTCCAGACCGGGAACCCCGGAGGCGTTGTGAATCTCCACCCTGATTGCGTCCGCCACGGGAGAGGGTTCGGCACCGGCAGCGGGCGTGGCTCCGGCCGGAATGATGATGGCCTCTGCATCGGCGCTCGCCGCGATCTCGTCCGGAAGATAGACATCTCCGGAAGCCACGTCGGCCGCGTCACCACTCACCGCCACGCTCCCGTCATCCAGCTCGATCACCTCCACCACCTCGGCATCGGGCAGCGCAACCACCGACTCCTCCGTGACCTCCCTATCCGGTAACAGGAGCTCGGAACTCTCCACCGTCACCTCGTCATCGGCCGGCAGGACCACCGCCCCGGGTGGAAGTGGTTCCCCCTCGCTCAGGATGGTCCTGTCACGGGCGGGATCTTCGGGCAATACCGTAATGTCCTCGCTGCCCCCCTTCGGTTCCAGCATGGAACACCCGCCTACCACTACTCCCAACAGCGCAAGCGTCAAATGTCTCTTCATGGATATTTCCCTGTAGTGTTGAATGTAACCGATCTGCTGTTCCTCCAGCCCGACAAATCCCACTGGCTGCCGTGAAACAGACCGCCCGGCAGGTCGATGAAGAGAACCTGCCTCCCCGCGCTGCCCATTATATCCCGAACCGGTCAGCGGCGAAATTCGAACAGGGCGATGGACTCCACATGCGCCGTATGGGGAAACATGTCCATCACCCCCACGGCCGCCAGGCGGTATCCATGAACCTTCACCAGCTCGCCCGCATCACGCGCCAGGGTGGCGGGATTGCAGGATACATAGACCACCTTCGGCGCCCGCAGCCCGGCGATGTGGGGCAGGAGTTCCAGCGCCCCGCTGCGGGGCGGATCCAGCAAGAT
>DRMK01000228.1 GCA_011322575.1 Gammaproteobacteria bacterium | reverse complement strand
GGGTGGTCTTGCCGGTGCCGCTGAAGGCGGCGAAACCGATGACTGGAATCTCCGTTTGCATGGGTTTGCGCTCTCGTAAGTGCCGCAAAAGGGGTACCGGCCAGATTGGGTTGGAGCCGGTTCAAACCGGAGGCAACCCTGCCCCGGATTATACCCCGTAATGACCCCGGCACCACCTGCCTGGAGAACCACTATTGAAGCAACAGCAGCTCCAGAAGCGCTTTCTGGCTGTGCAGCCGGTTCTCCGCCTCTTCCCATACCACGCTCTGCGGGCCGTCGATGACCTCGGTCGTCACCTCCTCGCCGCGGTGCGCCGGCAGGCAGTGCATGAACAGGGCGTTGGGACCGGCCGCGGCCATCACAGCGGCGTTTACCTGGTAGGCAGCGAACGCCTGGCGGCGGCGGATCTGCTCCTCCTCCTGCCCCATGCTGGCCCAGACATCGGTGACCACCAGATCCGCGCCCTCCGCGGCCTGGAGCGGATCGCGCAGCAGCTCGATCCGGCCGGATCCCTCCCGCAGCAGCTCCTGGCGCGGCTCATATCCCTCCGGGCAGGCGATACGCAGCCGGAACTCCAGCAGGCGGGCCGCGTTGATGTAGGAGTGGCACATGTTGTTGCCGTCGCCAATCCAGGCCACGGTGCGTCCCCGGATGTCGCCGCGCTGCTCCAGGTAGGTCTGCATGTCGGCCAGTAGCTGGCAAGGGTGGTACATATCGGTGAGGGCGTTGATCACCGGTACCCGCGAGCAGGCGGCAAACCGTTCCACCTTGTCGTGCTCGAAAGTGCGGATCATGATCACGTCCACCATGCGTGATAGTACCCGGGCGCTGTCCTCGATGGGCTCGCCCCGCCCCAGCTGGGTGTCGCGGGGGGAGAGAAAGATGGCATGTCCGCCGAATTGGGCCATACCGGCTTCGAAGGAGACCCGGGTGCGGGTGGATGACTTCTCGAACACCATGCCCATCACCCTGCCCTTGAGAGGTTCGTAGCGCTCTCCGGCGCGCTGCATCCTCTTCAGCTCGATGGCGCGCGCGAGGAGATTGCGCAGCTGCCGTGCGTCGAGATCGGTCAGGGTCAGGAAGTGGGCCGGCCTTGTCATGTCAGGCGGCGACCGGATCGGTGGCGGCGAAGCTGTCGATCAGCCGGACCACGGTATCCACGATCTGATCCGCTTCCTGTTCGTTCAGGATCAACGGCGGCAGCAGGCGGATGACGCTGGTGGCGGTGACGTTGATCAGCAACCCCGCCCGCAGCGCCTCCTCCACGAGTTCGCCGCAGGGGCGATTCAGCTCGATCCCCAGCATCAACCCCATGCCGCGTATGTCTCGCAGACAGGTGTTGTCTGCCAGGGAGTCGCGCAGCCGGCCCAGCATCCTTTCACCCAGCAGCGCCGCGCGGGCGGGAAGATCTTCCCGCTGCAGGGTCTCCACCACCGCCAGCGCCGCACTGCAAACCAGGGGATTGCCGCCAAAGGTGGTGCCGTGGCTGCCCGGCCGGAATACCTTCGCTGCCTCCCCCCTGGCCAGACAGGCCCCTATGGGAACGCCGTTGCCCAGCCCCTTGGCCAGGGTGGTCACGTCCGGGGTAATGCCGCTGTGCTGGAAGGCAAACATCTCCCCGGTGCGTCCCATGCCGGTTTGCACCTCATCCAGCATCAGCAGCCATCCCTGCTCGTCGCACAGGGCACGCAGACCGGCCAGGTACCCTTCATCCGGAATGCGGATCCCGCCTTCTCCCTGAACGGGCTCCACCAGCACCGCAACCACCTCCGGGTCGTTCTTCGCCACGTTGCGCATGGCCTCCAGATCGTTGTACTCCACCCGCACGAAGCCCCTCACCAGGGGCTCGAAGCCGGCCTGGATCCTGCGGTTGCCGGTAGCGCTCAGGGTGGCCATGGTACGGCCGTGGAAACTGCCGCCGGTGACGATGATGGCTGGAGACTTGATTCCCTTTCCGTGACCATAGAGGCGTGCCAGCTTGATAGCGGCCTCGTTCGCCTCGGCCCCGGAGTTGCAGAAAAAGGCCCGTTCCATCCCCGCAAGCCGGTTCAGCTCCCCGGCAAGCCGTTCCTGAAGCGATATGTGATAGATGTTGGAGGTGTGCAGCAGCTTCCCCGCCTGCTCGCACAACGCCTTGGCAACGAGAGGGTGGGCATGCCCCAGATTACATACCGCGATACCACTCAAGGCATCCAGATAACGCTTGCCTTCCGTATCCCATAACCAGACCCCCTCCCCCCGTTCAAAAGCCACCGGCAAGGGGGAGTATGTGTCCATGAGTTGCTCGGACATATGGCTTGTTCTCCCCAAAACAAAAAGGCAGTCCTGATGAGGGACCGCCAAGAGAACAGCTAAATATACCAATCAATTCGGAGTATTACAAGATGGAGAATAAGTTGCTGTTTTGCTGAGAAATGCCGCAACCGCTTATCTGTTGTTGCAAATCAAGCAGGGATGGAGTTGGTCGACCATGTAATTCAGGCATAGGCAAATGGTTTTTGGGTTTTCTTCCAGATCGGATGAGTAACTTAGCGAATCGAAGCAATTTCACAGGAACAAGTTATTACGATGGATATACCAG
>DRMK01000227.1 GCA_011322575.1 Gammaproteobacteria bacterium | reverse complement strand
GTGGCCGGGCAGGCCCAGACCGGGACCGGCAAGACCGCCGCCTTCCTGCTGGCGGTGATGAACCGCCTGCTGCGGTCGGGGGAGGGGCGCGGCAGGCGGCCACGCGCGCTGATCCTGGCCCCCACCCGGGAGCTGGCCATCCAGATCCACAAGGATGCGCAACAGCTTGGCAAGCATACCAATCTCTCTCTTGGGCTGGCCTACGGTGGCAGCGGCTACGAGAAACAGCGCAAGCAGATCTCCGAGGGGGTGGACATACTGATCGGGACGCCGGGGCGTCTGATCGACTACTTCAAACAGCGGGTATTCAATCTGAAGGCTATCGAGGTACTGGTGCTGGACGAGGCAGACCGCATGTTCGATCTGGGTTTCATCAAGGACATCCGCTTTCTGCTGCGCCGCATGCCGCCGCCGGAGAGACGCCAGAGCCTGCTGTTCTCCGCCACCCTCTCCCTGCGGGTCACCGAGCTCGCCTATGAGCACATGAACAACCCGCAGGTGGTGCGCATCGACGCGGAGCAGGTCACCGCCAGCAAGGTCCGGGAGAGCGTCTATTACCCCGCCAATACGGAGAAGATCCCCCTGCTGCTGGGTCTGCTGAAAAGCCTCCGGCCACTGCGCAGTATCGTATTCGTAAACACCAAGCGGGCCGCCGAGGAGGTGTGGGGATACCTGGAGGGGAACGGCTTTCATGCCGCGGTGCTCTCCGGGGACGTGCCTCAGAAGAAGCGCATCGCCCTGCTGCGGCGTTTCCAGGAGGGGGAGCTGTCCATCATGGTGGCTACCGACGTGGCGGCCCGCGGCCTGCACATCGAGAACATCTCCCATGTGTTCAACTACGATCTGCCGCAGGACGAGCAGGATTATGTGCACCGCATCGGACGCACCGCCCGGGCCGGGGCGAGCGGAGAGGCGATCAGCTTCGCTTGCGAGAGGTACGCATTCTCCCTGATGGACATCGAGGCCTATATCGGCCACCGCATCCCCATGCGGGAGATCGACGCGGATCTATTGGTAACACCGGAGCAGCCGGTGCGCAGGCGGCGGCGTCCCGCTCAGTCGAAACCCGCCAGCCGGCAGCGTGGCCGCGCCCGCTCACGGCGCAGGAGCGGCCGGCGGGCGGCCCATGCCGGAGGCGCTTCGGGCTGAAACCGTTCCCGCCTGTCTATAAAAGTCCCGAATACCAGATCAGTTAAGGAGCTTCGGTACCAAATCCCGATCAGAGTTTCCCGGAAGCAATGCGCAAATGGCGTAACTCAGGTGGAGTGGTATTAGGATCACGTAGTTAGGACCAAGCCACAGACTGGTGCTGGCAATCCCCCGTCTCCAGGGAATGGCTGTCAGGCAAACAGATCCACCAGGCCGATACCGCCACGGAAAAACCTGCCGTCATCCGGATGGCCGGTGGAGATCTGAGTCACATCTTCCGGAAGCAACGACCGATCCCGCTGCCGGCCACCCTCTCTCGCGCCGCCCCGCGGCTGCCCCTGACCGGAACCACCGTGGTGGCGCGAGACATCCACACTGGCAAGATTGACCCCGTTCTCTCCCAGCATTTCGCGCAGTCTGGGCACCGCCGCCTCCAAGGCGTCACGGGTTACCGTGTGGTGGGCGGAGAACGTGATGCTGGCCTGCTCGTTGCGGATCTCGATGCGCACCTCCACCGGCCCCAGGTGCTGCGGGTTGAGACGCAGCTCCGCCTGCTGCAAATCGCGTTTCACCATCCACACCAGGCGTTCCCCGAGGGCGCCCTGCCACTGGGGAGAGTGGAGTGGCGCCGAAATCGGCAGGGAAGGGCGCTCGGACGCGGCAGGCGCGCTGCCCGGCCCCGCAGCTTGCGGCTGGGCAGCCACAAGGGCAGGAGGTAGCAGCTCCGGAACCTCCACGCCGCTCGCTACCGCAGCCCCCCGCTCACGCACAGGAACAACAGATTGAAGCAAGGCGAACTCGGTAGCGGAAGGCCGCACCGGCATCGACGGCGACTCCGGCTTCTCCGCCCTCACCGAGTCTGGCTGCAACACCTCTGGTATGGAGAGCGGCACGATCCTGGCCACACCTGGCCGCATGGGGGAGCTGCTACCGCCTACCCCCGATTCCGGCAAGGGAGCGGTTGGGTAAAGTGGGATTGGTATCGGTAGCGACAACATGGCCGGCGGCAAGCTTTTGCCCTCCTCACCGGCAAGCGGCAATTCGCCAGTCGACGGCTCTCCCACCTGCCGCTGCTGCGGTACGGCTCCCTTACCGCCCAGTCCGGCAATCAGCATCTCGATAAACTGCATCCCGTCCGGCCCGGCAGCCAGCGGCTCACCGGCAACGGGGGGTAGCGCCGCGCCGGACGGACCGGAAGAGGTGGTGGACATCGGTGGAATCGGTGTGCTCATGACTGCTCCTGCTCTCTCACATCGAGAAGGCAAATCACATGCCACCGTAGCCGGGTGCTCGGCCCCTCTCGTTACTCCTCGTCGGCCGACTGCAACAT
>DRMK01000226.1 GCA_011322575.1 Gammaproteobacteria bacterium | reverse complement strand
GAGGAGCTGCGCCAGGCACGGCTGTTCAGTCCGGTGCGGGTGGCGGACTACCTGCTGGAGAAGGATCGCCTGTTCGCCAAGGTGACTATGGACAGCGACGAGTATCGTCTCTACGAGCAGATTCATGCCCAGCTCACCCTGGAGGCCCCGGTCCCGGATCTGGTGATCTACCTGCAGGCGCCGGTGGAGGTGCTGCTGCAGCGGGTCAAAAAGCGCGGGCGCAGCTACGAGCGCCACATCGAGGCGGGTTATCTGCGGCACATCTCGGAGGCCTATGCCCGCCTGTTCCACAACTACGATTTGGCGCCTGTATTAATCGTCAACGCCACCGGGATAGACCTGGTGGACAACGAGCAGGACTACGAACAGCTGCTGCAGCGGATCTGCGACACCCGCAGCGGCAGGCACTACTTCAATCCGCTGCCCCTGGAGCTGCAGGGGTGAACGCCATGAAGCGCATCACCGTAACCACCCTGCAGGAGATGAAGCGCAACGGCGAGAAGATCGCCTGTCTGACAGCCTACGACAGCAGCTTTGCCACGCTGCTGGATGAGGCCGGGGTGGAGATCCTGCTGGTAGGGGACTCGCTGGGGATGGTAATCCAGGGCCGGGACACCACCCTGCCGGTGACCCTGGAAGAGATGATCTATCACACCCGCTGCGTAGCCCGTGGCTGCATGCGCGCCCTGCTGATGGCCGACATGCCGTTTCTGGCCGACGCGGATCCCCGGCAGGCGCTGCTGGGTGCCGGGCGGCTGCTCAAGGAGGGCGGGGCGCACATGGTGAAGCTGGAGGGGGGTGCCGTCCAGCTGGAGACGGTACGCCGTCTGACCGCACACGGCATCCCGGTGTGCGCCCACCTCGGCCTGCAGCCCCAGTCGGTACACAAGCTGGGTGGCTACCGCGTGCAGGGGCGCGATACCGAAACGGCGCGCCGCATCCGCGAGGATGCCCTGGAGCTGCAGGGGGCGGGCGCCGACATGCTGCTGCTGGAGTGCGTGCCGGCCTCCCTCGCCGCCGACATCAGCCGCGCGCTGCGTATCCCGGTGATCGGCATAGGGGCGGGACCGGACTGCGATGCCCAGGTACTGGTGCTGTACGATATGCTGGGGATCACGCCGGGCGGGCGGCCCAGGTTCTCGCACGACTTTCTCTCCGATCCCGAGGCTGGTCCCACCCATGTGGCGGGCGCCGTCAGGCGCTACGTGGAGGCGGTGAAGTCGGGCGCCTTTCCTGCTCCACAGCACTGTTTCTGAACCTGATTCGCACGACATATTATGTTGCCAGGTCAATAGGGCCGCTCCTCTGGCTCGATTGCGAACGAGACCAATTCTCTCCACCGCGCAGGTGGACCCATTAAAGATTCTGTAATCACCGCCGATATTCCCCGGATATGATGGGTGTTTTTTTGCCCTATCAGTCGAGTATGGCCATTGATGGATGGCCACGAAAACCAAGCCATCCGGTAGCGATCCGGATGGTGAGACGGGGGAACGCAAATGGACACTCTTAGTATCAAGGCGAAAACAGCGCTGATTCTGTTGCTGGGCTCTCTGCTAACCATATTGTGCAGCGTCGTCGTTTTCGTCGTTCTGGCGGGTAGCAAGAGCGATTCCGACGTGGTGGATGCGGCGGGACGGCAACGTATGTTGAGCCAGGCGATGGCGAAATCGGTCATGGGCTATGCTCTGTCCCGGAAGGAGCTTCAGGGGCTGGAGACCAAGATAACCGAATTCGATCGCTATATCACCCAGATGCGTGGTGCCTACACTGAAACCGTGGTGACGGCCGCCAAAAAGGGCGGGATCGGAATCTCCATGACACCGTCCCACGAATCCTACCCGGCGATACCATATCCCGCCACCTTTACCCGCCTGGTGGGGGAGTCATTCGCTATCGAGAACGGGATGTCCATAACCATCCTGGCCAAGGACCCCATCAATCCGAAGATGGCTCTGCGTGATGCGGTGGACGAAGAGGCGTACGCGGCGCTGAGTACCAATCCGGAGCAGATCTTCTCAAGACCGGTAGAGGCGGGAAGCCAGATGCATCTGCGCTTCTATACCGTGGACAAGGCTGTTGTCCAGTCCTGTGCCTCCTGCCATAGCAAGATGAAAGGCAAGCAGTTCAAGCTCGGTGACGTACTCGGGATCCGCCGTTACGAAGTAGTCTACTCCGACGATGTCGTATTGGGCCGGCAGCGTCTCAACCCAAATCTGGAGGAGTACGAAACTGCCAGAAAGATTTTTACCCAGACACTGGCAGCGTTCAAATCGGGTGGAGAGTATCCAGCCGATCTGAAAATGAGCAGTTACCGCTACTATGAAGGTAGTAAAGACAGATTCATACAGGAGACAGTTGCTCGGGTGGAGAAACAGTGGCAGCAGTTTGACAGTGCCGTGCAGACGCTGCTTGGCGCCAGGGCGGGGTCAGATACCTACTGGCGGGCTTACCAGGAGGTGTTGGCTGGCTCCAACAAGCTACGCAAGGTAAGTAACGAGCTGACAGTGGCGTTCACCCGTCACGCCAATAGCAATCGGAAACTCATCTTCTGGTCGGTGGTCGCAATGCTGCTGGTTACCCTGGTAAGTTTTGTGATTATCCATGTGATATTCGGCCGCGCTGTCATCAATCCGGTCATCAGCCTGGTGGGAGTGGCCAACAGGATAGCGCAAGGCGATCTGACGCAGAAGTCCGATATATCCGGCGGGGATGAGATAGGGAGGCTCGCCGGTGCGCTGAATACGGTAAGTGGCAACCTCAACGCCATGGTATCGAAAATTGATACCACGGCCAGCCACCTGTCTGACTCCACTACCCGTATAGTGGATGTCAGCCAACAGATGGAGCAGGGTGCGAGCAAGCAGGCTGGACAGACCCACACCGTGGCCCGGTCCATGGAGCAGATGGAGGCCACCTCCCGGGAGATGCTGCAGCATGCCGACGAGGCCACCGCGGCTGCCCGGCAGGCATCCGAGGTGGCGCTGAAGGGTGGTGACACGGTGCGCCACAGTATCGACGGCATGGTGCAGGTATCCTCTACGGTAAAGGAGTCGGCGCAGAAGGTGGAGGAGCTGGCCCGCCACTCCGAGCAGATCGACAAGATAGTGTCGGTGATCGAAGAGATCGCCAACCAGACCAACCTGCTGGCTCTCAACGCGGCCATCGAGGCGGCGCGGGCCGGAGAGCAGGGGCGTGGCTTCGCGGTGGTTGCCGACGAGGTGCGCGGCCTGGCCAACCGCACCACCGAGGCCACCAAGGAGATCGCGGAGATGGTCAAGGTGATTCAGTCGGGCACCGAAGCGGCGGTGGTCTCCATGGAGGCGGGGCGTGAAGAGGCGGAGCGCGGCGTGGAGATGGCCAACCAGGCAGGCGGATCCCTGGAGCAGATTGTGGAGATGGTATCCGGACTGTCGGAGCGTATCCAGCAGATCGCCGCGGCCAGCCGCACCCAGTCGGAGGTGACCAGGGATGTCTACGCCAACGTGGAGATGGTGGCCGGAATAGGTGAACAGACCGAAAAGGATGCCCGGCAGTGCTCGGAGTCGAGCGGAGAGCTGGCCAGGCTGGCCGAGGAACTGCGGGAGATGGTGGGGCAGTTCCGGATTTGAACGGGAGCCGGCCACTGCTGCCGGCATCCGGCAACCGCTTGCCGCCAACGCGCTGGCCAGATGCGCCGCACAACTACCTATATCGTATAACCTCATGTTTTAGAATCATAAATTCGACCGGCATCCACGGTCAGGCAACTG
>DRMK01000225.1 GCA_011322575.1 Gammaproteobacteria bacterium | reverse complement strand
CGATCTGGCGGGGCAACCGCTGCTCGATTACGCCCCGTCCCTCATCCGCCACGCGCCATATCACCCGGTCACCGCACACCATGTTTTCAACGCTGCGCCGGGCAGTGCAAAGGTGCGACTTTCCCGTGCGGCTCTCCACCTCCAAGGTGGCACCATAGTTCGCTACTATCTCTCCCTCACTGGTCGCGGATGCGGCCCGGTTCGTACTGACCATGGGGCCGCAGGGTAGCCGCTGTTTGACTTTGATACAAGCCGGACAGAAAATTCATGGGCCCCAACCATGGAGTAGAGCCATGACGCAGAACCGTGACAACCTCATCTGGATCGATCTCGAGATGACCGGCCTGGACACGACCCGGGACGCCATCATCGAGATCGCCACCATCGTGACCGACAGCCAGCTGAACATCCTGGCCGAGGGTCCGGTGCTGGCGATCCGGCAGAGCGAGGAGATTCTGGCGGGAATGGACAGCTGGAACACCACCCAGCATACCAAGTCCGGTCTGCTGAAAAGGGTGCGCAACAGCACCATCGACGAGGCCGAGGCGGAAGCACAGACCCTTGCTTTCCTGGAGCGGTATGTGCCGGCCGGAGCCTCCCCCATGTGCGGCAACAGCATCTGCCAGGACCGGCGCTTTCTGGCGCGCTGCATGCCGCGCCTGGAGGCGTGGTTCCACTACCGCAACCTCGATGTAAGTACCCTCAAGGAGCTGGCGCGACGCTGGGCTCCGGAGGTCGCCAACTCCTTCACCAAGAACTCCACCCACCTTGCACTTGCCGACATCAAGGACTCCATCCAGGAGCTGATCCACTATCGGGAACACTTCTTGCAGTTATGACTGCAGGATGTCTGAACCCAAGCAACCACACAGGGCCGACTGTTACCGTTGCCGACATTTCTACATAACCTGGCAGGCCGCTTTTCCCTATGGCTGCCGGGCGATGGGCTTCAGGTCGCGCCGCAACCCTGCTGATGAGGTTCTCCAGACATCCGGTGTGCAGTGTCTGCATTTTCTGCACAGGTAAGCGCCGGATTGCCGCCACCCTGGAGGGGGGGAGACGTTTTTCCGGCACAGGCAGTCGACAATCCATACAGCACGGAGTCACTACAGTGGGAACAGCAGCAGCATATATCGAGACAGGGGCACAGGCGGCGAGAGGTCTAGAGGCAGGTTACGGTTCCGACACCGAACAGTTGATAAACAAACACGCAGCTCTGGTAAAGCGGATCGCACGTCATCTGGTGGGCCGGCTACCCAGCAGTGTAATGGCCGACGACATGATCCAGGCGGGCATGCTGGGGTTACTGGATGCCGCACGCAGATATGACGAACGGCAGGGCGCCAGTTTCGAAACCTATGCCACGCTACGCATCCGGGGCGCCATGATCGACGAGTTGCGCCGCAACGACTGGGCGCCCAAGTCGGTACACCGCAAGGCACGGGAGCTCTCCGCGGCCATCCAGGCGGTGGAAAACCGTACCGGGCGCGATGCACGCGATGAAGAGATCATGGCCGAGATGGGGATCTCGGTCGAAGAGTACCACAAACTCCTGCAGCAGAGCTCCAACAGCAGGATCTTCAACCTGGACGACATGGGCGGCCCGGAACGGGGGCTACTGGGCATGGTAGCCTGTGCCGCAGCAGGCCCCCTGGACAACCTCGAGCGTGATCGCTTTCGCGAGCGCCTCGCCGAGGCGGTGGCCTCTCTTCCCGAACGGGAGCGCATGGTGCTCTCCATGTACTACGACAAGGAGCTCAACCTGCGCGAAATCGGCAAGATTCTGGGGGTCAGCGAGTCGCGCATCAGCCAAATCCTGAGCCGTGCATATGCCCGGTTGCGGGTTCGGATGAGGGATAGCTGAGGGACGAGTGAAAGAGAGAGTGGGGAGGATGGAGGATATACCCTTGTCCGCTTCCCGTCACCGGGCGTTATTTAACATAATATACATTATGCGAACCAACGCACAGGGCAAGGAAGAGGTGCCTTTCGTCCCGTAACATCATCGATCCCTGGCTGTAAAGTTTTTCCTTCAGCGTCCGCTAATTGGTTCAAGTACTAGAAAACCCAAGGATAACGACAGATGGCGTCTCTATCTCCTGAAGATTTGATCAAGCAAAACGTGGAGCTGGCTTCCTTGCCGGAGATAATAGTCAAGCTCAACCAGGTAGTCGACGATCCCTTCAGCACCGCTCAGGATATAAGCGACATCATAAGCGAGGATCCCTCCCTGACGGCGCGCCTGCTACGCATCGTCAACAGCCCCTTCTACGGATTTCCATCCCAGATAGATACCGTTTCCCTGGCGGTTACCATCGTTGGCACTCAACAGCTGCGCCTGCTGGCCCTGGCAAGCTCCACCATACGCCAGTTCGCCAATCTGCCCAACCAGTTCGTTACCATGGAGACCTTCTGGCGCCACAGCTTCTCGGTAGCCGTGGTGGCCCGCACCATCGCGGCCCAGGCCAAACAGCCGGACAGCGAGCAGTACTTTATTGCCGGTCTGCTGCACGATCTCGGCAGCCTTATCATATACAGCACCATACCAACCTTGGCGACGGAGGCGATAGCCCATGCGCGGCGCAAGGAGATCCCTCTCTATCGGGCGGAGCGCACGGTATTCGGTTTCGACCAT
>DRMK01000224.1 GCA_011322575.1 Gammaproteobacteria bacterium | reverse complement strand
TGATAACCACCGACATCAAGGGAAACGTGGACTACCTGAACCAGGTGGCCGAACAGATGACTGGCTGGAGCAACCGGGAGGCGCACGGCAGACCGCTCAAGGAGGTGTTCAACCTGATCAACGAGAATACCCGCGAATCGGAGCTTGGAGGGCTGGACAGCGTGCTCAGGGAGGGGGAGACGGTCAAACTCACCTCATCGCTGGTCCTGCTGCAGCGCAACGGTGAAGAGTATGTGGTGGAGAACACCATGGCGCCCATCCGGGAGCGCAGCGGAGGCATCATCGGGGCGGTCATAGTGTTCCACGATGTGAGCCATGTGCGCAGCATGGCGCGCCAGCTGGCGTACCAGGCGACCCACGATCCCCTCACCGGACTGGTCAACCGGCGCGATTTCGAACGCCAGCTGGAGCACGCCATCCACAGCGCCAAGCACCACGACCGGCAACACGCCCTCTGCTTCCTGGACCTGGACCAGTTCAAGGTGGTCAACGACACCTGCGGCCACATCGCCGGCGACAAGCTGCTGAAACAGCTCGCCACCCTCATGGAGCCCAAGGTGGGCGACGATGGTGTACTGGCCCGCCTGGGAGGCGACGAGTTTGGCGTGCTGCTGATAAACTGCACGCTGGAGAAGGCACGCAAAACCGCCGAGCAGCTACGCCAGGTGGTGCGCAGCTACCGTTTCGTCTGGGAGGACAAAATTTTCGAGGTGGGGGTCAGCATCGGTCTGGTCCCGTTCAATGCCCAGAGCGGCGGGCTGCAGGAGATCATGCGCACCGCCGACTCCGCCTGCTACATAGCCAAGGACAAGGGGCGCAACCGCCTGCACATCTACCAGCCGGATGACAGCGCCCTGGCGCTGCGTCAGGGAGAGATGCAGTGGGTACACCGCATCAGCAAGACATTCGATGAGCGCCGTTTCTATCTGGCGCGCCAGGCGGTAGTGCCGCTGAATCCCGAGCTGGGAGAACAGCCCCATTACGAGATCCTGCTGCGCATGCTGAGCGAGGATGGCAGCCACATCCTGCCCAGCGATTTCATCCCTGCTGCGGAGCGCTACGACATGATGCGCGATATCGACCGCTGGGTGATCAAGAGCTCGTTTGAGCTGATTCAGGGCCAGGCCCATGTATCGTATGGAGACAACAAAATCGCCTCCATCTACAACATCAACCTGTCGGGCCACTCGCTGAATGACGAGGCGTACCGCTTCATCATCGCACAACTGGAGGAGACCGGCATCGATCCAGGGAGGATCTGCTTTGAAATCACCGAAACTGCCGCCATCGACAATCTCGGCTACGCCACCAGCCTGATCCGGCGTCTCAAGAAACTGGGATGCCGCTTCGCCCTGGACGACTTCGGCAGCGGCCTGAGTTCGTTCGGCTACCTGAAGACACTGCCGGTGGACTACCTGAAGATCGACGGCAGTTTCGTGCGCGACATGAGCAACGATCTCATCAGTCAGGCCATGGTGGAATCAATCAATCACATCGGCCATGTAATGGGGCTGCGCACCATCGCCGAGGGGGTGGAGGATGAAACCATTCTTGCCAAGGTACGCGAGCTGGGTATCGACTACGCCCAGGGATACGCCATCAGCGATCCCCAACCCTACGGCAACATGCCGGTGATCGACCGGGCCAGTGGACAGATTTAAATGGGTGGGTCTTCCCTGAATCGTGTGGGTAAAGAGCAGCTGGAAAAATACCTCTCTTCCCAAAAGGGGGCCGAATCGGGCTATCCCTTCGGCCCCGAAGCGCTGGTTTTCAAGGTGATGGGGAAAATGTTCGCCCTAGTGTCGCAACGGGACAGACCGGCGCGGGTCACCCTCAAGTGCCGCCCGGCGGACGCGGAAGTTCTGGTGAACCAGTATGACTCCGTGGTCCCGGGCTACTACATGAACAAGAGACACTGGATTACCATCTCTCTCGATGGAGATCTCCCAGAGCCGGTGCTGACCAGCCTGGTCGATACCTCCTACGCACTGGTAGTGGACAATCTTACCAAGGCGCAACAGCGCCGCCTCGCGCAGCTCACTCCCCCGTAGCACCCATGCTGGAGATCTTCAGGGGCGCCCTCTACCTGCCGCGCGGCCTGGCGCTGATCCTGCGCCCCGGGATCCGGCGCTACGTGATAATGCCCCTGGCCATCAACGTAGCGGTGTTCGCCCTGCTAATCGGGATCGGTGTTGCCTGGTTCGGCGGTTTCGTCGCCACGCTGCAACCCTCTCTTCCCGGCTGGCTGGAGTGGCTCATCTGGCCCCTGTGGGCACTGTTCGTGCTGGCGGTACTGCTGGTGCTGTTTTTCACCTTCTCACTGCTCGCCAACCTGATCGCCGCCCCCTTCAACGGTCTGCTGGCGGAGGCGGTGGAGCGGGAGCTGCGTGGCAACGACGCACTACCCCAAACCGGCCTGTGGCAACTGCTGCGCGACACCCCGGCCATCCTGTTCTCGCAACTGGGCAAGATGGGATACAGCGTGGCCTGGGCGGTTCCCCTGCTGCTGCTGTTCGTCATCCCCGGCGTGAACATCGCCGCCCCCTTCCTGTGGTTCGCGTTCGGCTCCTGGATGCTGGCCCTGGAGTACCTGGACTATCCCATGGGAAACCACGGGCTGCTGTTCCGCCAGCAGCGCCGCAGGGCGCGGGAGAGCCGCCCGCTGGTACTCGGCTTCGGAGCGGCAACTACCGCCATGACCACCATTCCGGGGCTCAATCTGCTGGTCATGCCGCTGGCGGTGGCAGCAGCCACCCTGCTCTGGGTGGAGCGCTTCAGTACCCCCACAGAGAGCTCATCCCGAACGGAAGTCCCCCCGTCAGCGGCTGAACATCCCTGATGGCATACCGCTCCTGCTCGCTGGCATCCCGGTGCAGGGGGCTGGCGTAGTACTCCCCCTTGCCATTCGCAAAACAGGCCAGCATGGGGCCCGCCAGCTCGCCCTTGCGGCGGATCACCACGGCGCTCTCGCCATTTTCCAGGCGTACGACGGAGCCAGGAGGATAGATCCCCAGCTCCTTGATGAACATCTGCGCCAGGGTGCTGCCCAGATCCTGACCCACATCCAGAAACACCCTGCGCAGGGCGCTCTTGGCCAGCAGGCCCTCCCGGTAGGCACGGCCGGCGACCATGGCGTGATAACGATCCGCAAGGCCCAGCAGGCGCGCCTCCGGCAGCACATCGTCACCCCTCACCCCGGAGGGGTATCCCAGCCCGTTGATACACTCATGGTGCTGAATCACCAGACGCAGCCAGAGCGGGTCGCCCACACCGGCCGCGCTCAGCATTTCGTATCCCCGCAGTGGATGGTTCTGAATGGCGTCCCACTGCCGATCGTCCAGCGGCCCGGCCTGCTCCACCAACTCCGCCTGCAGCTCCATCATCGCCACGTTGCAGCTCAAGGCAGCCGCCACTATGCTGAGCCGACGCACCGGGGGCCAGCCGATACGGCGCGCCACCAGTTCGCAGAGGATAGAGGTGGAGATACTGTGGCTTAGAGGATAGGCGATATCATGCTTCAGATGCACCGCTCCCAGTGAAGCGTCCGCATCGTGATCGCAGAGCGCCTGGATGGTCCGCGCCAGATTGCGCAGCCGCCGCTCCGGCTCCAGTTCGGT
>DRMK01000223.1 GCA_011322575.1 Gammaproteobacteria bacterium | reverse complement strand
GAAACCGTTACCGGTTCGTCCACCGGGGCCATGCCGCTCATCGCAACGGCAGACTGCAACGGCTGGATCACCATGACGATGACCAGCAGGAGCCGGAGCAGTTTTGCGATGCGTCGATTCATGTCTTCAAGTATAGGCCTGTTTTTCGGCCAGGCGCAATAATATTTGCCCGGCAACGTTCAAGAGACAAGCGGAAGGAGACAGAGTTCCTTTTATTATTTCCCCGGCAACAAAATTTATATCGACACCTACCGGCTCCACCTTTGACAGCCGGGGCACCAGCGCCCGGCTCACAAGGGCAATCGGCCCTCCTGGGTAGCCAGAGGCCAGCGCGCCCTGACCTCGATGGCTTGCGGCTCACTGGCGCCCCGCAATAGACGCTGACAGCCGGCATAGGCGATCATCGCACCGTTGTCGGTGCAGAACTCGGGGCGCGGATACCATACCCCTCCACCCGACTCCTCTGCCACCCTCCTCAGCCGGCGGCGCAACTCCCGGTTGGCGCTCACCCCTCCGGCCACCACCAGATTCCGCAGCCTGGTCACGCGCAGCGCGCGGCGGCACTTGATCGCCAGCGTGTCGATTACTGCATCCTGGAACGCACGCGCGATGTCGGCCCGGATCCCCGGCTGATTACGGTGCTCCCTCAGGGTGTTCATGGCATAGGTCTTCAGGCCGCTGAAACTGAAATCCAGCCCGGGGCGGTTGGTCATTGGGCGGGGGAAACGGAAACGCCGCGGATCTCCCTGTTCGGCCAGCCGCGCCAGCGCCGCTCCCCCTGGATATCCCAGACCCAGCAGTTTAGCAGTCTTGTCGAACGCCTCTCCGGCCGCATCGTCCAGCGACTCGCCCAGCAGCCGATAGCATCCCACGCCATCCACCCGCACCAGCTGGGTGTGCCCGCCGGATACCAGCAGGGCAACGAAAGGGTATTCCGGATGCGACTCCTCCAGCATCGGAGCCAGCAGATGGCCCTCCATATGATGCACGCCCACCGCAGGCACCCCCCAGCCCCACGCCAGCGCGCGCCCCACTGACGCTCCCACCAGCAACGCACCGACAAGCCCCGGACCGGCGGTATAGGCCACACCGTCGATGCTCCCGCCATCAATTCCAAGCCCCCGCAACAAGGGGATCAACTTGCGGACATGATCGCGGGAGGCCAGCTCCGGCACCACCCCGCCGTGGCCGGCATGCAGCTCCACCTGGCTATGCAGGGCGTGATCCACCAGCCCCCGCTCGCTGTCGTAGACGGCGACCCCGGTCTCGTCACAGGATGTTTCTATACCCAGAACTCGCATGGAGGCAATTGTAGCCCGGAAATTCCACCCGGTCGCTACCATAGTGGCGCCGAACTCCGCTGAACGCGCTCTCGCGCCAGTATCGCCCGGCCAAACGGCTACCCGACCCGCTTTGCATTTCTACTCCCGCGGAGTTAGAATTCAGCGTTTGCCATTTACGGATTCAATTTACGGGGATTCTAGATGCCATCAGTCCGTGTAAGAGAGAACGAGCCATTCGACATCGCCCTACGGCGTTTCAAGCGCGCCTGCGAGAAAGCGGGGATCCTCTCCGAGGTCCGCAGCCGCGAGTATTACGAAAAACCCACCGCAGAGCGCAAGCGCAAAAGGGCCGCGGCCATCAAGCGGCACCAGAAAAAGCTGTTTCGCGAAACCGCTAAGCAGCGCCGCCTCTACTGATACCACCCTTCCCGGCATGCCCTCCACCCGGCTCAAGGAGCGTATCACGGACGACATGAAGTCGGCCATGCGCGCCGGGGAGAAGCAGCGCCTGCAGGCCATAAGGCTGATCCTGGCGGCCATCAAGCAGCGCGAGGTGGACGAGCGCCGGGAGCTGGATGACGATGACATCGTGGCGCTTCTGGACAAGATGGCCAAACAGCGGCGCGAGTCCATCTCCCAGTACCAATCCGCCGGGCGCGAGGATCTGGCGCAGCGGGAGCAGTTCGAGCTGGATCTGATCCACGGCTACCTGCCCGCCGCCCTGGACGAAGCAGAGATCGAGGCCCTGATTGCCGGGGCGCTGAAGTCCGCCGGGGCCAGCAGCATGCGGGACATGGGCAAGGTAATGGGCATTCTCAAGCCCAAACTGCAGGGCCGCGCCGACCTGGCCGCCGTCAGCGCCAGAGTCAAACAGCTACTCTCCTAACCCCTTTTCCGCCGGTAGAGGCGCGACAGGGCGCTAGTACTCTTTCAAGGTAATAAATTTGTACTCAGCGTCCCTGTGGTGTTTCGCGGCAAGGCGCAG
>DRMK01000222.1 GCA_011322575.1 Gammaproteobacteria bacterium | reverse complement strand
GGCGCGCGTAGGGGTCCAGCAGCAGCTTGTGGTGGTTAAAGCGGTGCCCGCGCTCCGGGTCGTAGGGCCCGTACACCCGGTAGCCGTACAGGGTTCCCGGGCCCACGTCCGGCAGGTAGGCGTGCCACACCTGGTGGGTCTGCTCCGGCAGCGGGATCCGCTCCAGCTCGCGCCGGCCGCTGTCATCGAACAGGCACAGCTCCACCCGCTCCGCGTGGGCCGAAAACAGGGCGAAGTTCACCCCGTGGCCGTCCCAGGTGGCGCCCAGCGGATAGGGCGCGCCTGGCTGCACCTCCCGCTTCATGACCGCTCCCGCAGGAGCCGCGCCATCCCCGTCAGGGCGGCATAGGGGGCCGTGATGACCCAGCAGGGAACCTCCGCCAGGTAGGAGGAGAAACGCCCCTTGCGCTCGAAGCGCCGGCGAAACGGGGAGCCGCGGAAATACTCCCCCAGCCGGGGAACGATCCCGCCCCCGATATACAGCCCGCCGCGCGCCCCCAGGGTGAGCACCAGATTGCCGGCAGCGGTCCCCAGCATGGCGCAGAAGCTGTCCAGCGCGGCTCTGCACAGTTCGCACTCCCCGGACAGCGCAGCGCTACAGACCCCGGCGGGGTCGAGGGCCTGCGCCTCGTTCCCGGCAATGGCGGCGTGGGCCCGGTAGAGGTTGACCAGCCCCGGGCCGGAGAGCAGCCGTTCCGCCGAGACATGGTTAAACTGCCGCCGCAGGATGCGCAGCAGCTCCATCTCCAGCTCATCGGCCGGGGAGAAGGTGACGTGCCCCCCCTCCCCCTCCAGCGGGATCCAGCCCCCTCCGTGCGGGATCAGGCCGGATACCCCAAGCCCGGTCCCGGGGCCTATCAGGGCCAGGGGGGCGCCGGAGCGGCCCTGACCGCCACCTGCCGCACCGAGATCCGCCTCCTCCAGCTCGGGCAGCGCCATGGCCAGCGCCGTGAAGTCGTTCACCACCAGCAGCCGCTCCAGCCCGAGGGCGCAGCGGGTCTCCTCCACGGAGAAACGCCACACATGGTTGGTCATCTGCACCAGATCGCCATCGACGCTGGTGGCTACCGCAAGCCCTCCCAAGCGGGGAGGCGGTCCGCCGACCGCGGCCAGATACTCCCGCGCCGCCTCCGCCAGCCCGGGATATGCGGCGCAGGGGTAGACCCGGATCTCCTCCGGCCGCCCGCCATCCTCCCGAACCAGGCCGAAACGTGCGTTCGTTCCGCCCACATCACCAACCAGCAATGGAAACTTCCCGGCACGATGCTCTGTCATACAAATGAATTTACCAGCCGTAGCGAAAGGTATAGAGTATAGAGTCCGATCGACGAATGAAAGGCCCCGGCAATACACCCTGAATATGAGTAACGAATCCCCCAGTGAGACCGGCTCCAGAATCGCCGAGCTCAACGAAAAATACTACCCGCTCTCCATCGAGGAGCGGGTGCGGCAGCTCTATCTGGACTTCGATCCGGACAAGGTGATGCTCACCTCGGCATTCGCCGCCACCTCCGCCTTCTTTCTCCACCTGTTCTCGAGGCTGGCCCCGAAACAGAAGGTGCACTTCATCGATACCGGTTTCCACTTTCCGCAGACGCTGGAGTACAAGAAGAGACTCACCGAGCTGTACAACCTGGAGGTGATCGAGGTGCGCGCGGAGGCGTGGAAGCACGAGTTCACGGAGAGGGAGAAGATCTACCAGACCGATCCCGATTTCTGCTGCACCATCAACAAGATCGAGCCGCTGGACGAGATCAAGTCCCGCTACGACGTATGGATCTCCAGCCTGATGCGCTGGCAGACCGAGCACCGCGCCACCCTGGAGATATTCGAGGAGCGCGGCGGCATCATCCGCTTCTACCCGCTCATCGACATGACCAAGGAGGAGCGCGACGCATACATCAGGGAGCACGATCTCCCGTTTCATCCCCTGGTGGCCCAGGGCTACTCCTCCATCGGCTGCACCCACTGCACCGTGCCGGGACAGGATCGTAGCGGGCGCTGGGTGGACTCGCCCAAGACCGAGTGCGGCCTGCATCTGTAACGGGCACGGGCGGAATAAACGTCAATAAACTGTAAAAACTGCGGCCACATCCGGTCGAACATCCTGTCAACTGCTACACTCAAAGCGCATTCAGAGCGCGCCACAACAAGGAGAGGGCGCGGTTTGCCGATGCTCGCAGATCTGTCTTGGCAGCCGGCTTGTCCGGTAGCCGGCATTTCCGCTGGATTCACTTTTTCCGGATGAGCAAACCTTTCTTGCAAGGAGCGAAAAATGCACAGATCAACCTTGGCCGCATTGATACTGGCCGGACCGCTGTTGACATCCGCCTGCAACCACGAAACCCATACCTTGGGGCAACATCCCCCGGGAGACGAGGCGGCAACCGCAACCATTACCGCCGCCAATGCCGGCCTGGCCAGCGCAGAGACGGCCAATATCATCGATACCGTGGGTGTGGTGGCTGTGGAGCCGCCCCTGGGGGCGACATCTGCGGCATCAGCCAGCGTTACCGTTCCTTGCGCCACCCTGGGATATGGAGGTAGTGGAACAGTCACCGCCACGGGAACCCTGCAGAATCCGGGTGACAAAATGGAGATCAGCTTCAACGGCTGCACCCTTGCCGGGGCGCCGATTGCGGGAACCGTGGAAGCCACTCTGGAAAGCCGCTTCCAGAACGACGATGGGGAGGGATATGCCACCAACTACCGCTACCAGAATTTCACCATTGGCGCCGCGAGTAGTCTGAGTACCATCAGCGGAGCCATACTGATCGAGGGGCGTTACGACTACCAGACCGAAACCATGACCACCACCCGCAGCAGCAACTCCCTGCAGCTGACCCGGGGAGATATGAGCATCGACGTAAGCAAACTGGAGTGCATCGACAGCTATACCGGCCTGTGGGACGATGCTCCGTTCACCATGGAGTGCGACCTGACCTACCACAGCAGCGCCATGGGAGGCACCGTAGTAGCCACCACCATCGAGCCATTCCGCGGCGTGGGTGGAGAGAGCCGCCCCACTTCGGGAAAGCAACTGATCACGGGGGCCAACAACAGCAAGACCATGTTCATCGCCCAGGAGGACGGACAACACGTGCTGGTCAAATGGGATGAAGATGGGGACGACAGCTACGAAGGACAGGTACAAAGAACCTGGGAAGAGCTCAAGCAGGATATTCTGGACTGGGGAACCGGCAAACAGGGGTGACCATGGACCGAAACCAGCGCCTGTAGCTCACCCGCCTGTCCCACCCAATCAGCGCTTCTCCGCCTTGAACTGGGCCGGATCCACGTCGTGCCGGTGGAGTAGCCGGTAGAACTCGGTACGGTTGCGCTTGGCCAGCTTGGCCGCCTTGGTGACATTGCCGCCGGTAATCTGTAGCAGCTGCGCCAGATAGTCGCGCTCGAAGCGGCTGCGGGCATCGCTGAACGAAGGCATCTCGCCTGTCTTGTTGCGCAACGCCTGCTGGACCAGCTGGGCGGAGATGACCGAGGTGGCCGACAGGGTTACCACCTGCTCCACTATATTGAACAGCTGACGAATGTTTCCCGGCCAGGGGGCGCTCACCAGCTGCTCCATGGCCTCCGGTGAGAAGCTGCCGATATCCTTGTTGTACTTCCTGGTCAGCTGCTTGAGAAAATGGGTGGCCAGCAGCGGAATATCCTCCCGCCGCTGCGCCAGCGACGGCAGCTCCAGCGAGACCACGTTAATCCGGTAGAAGAGATCGTCGCGAAACTCCCCCTTGGCCATCTGCTCCTCCAGGTCGCGATGGGTGGCCGATATCAGGCGCACATCCACCGGGATCGCCTCCACCGATCCCACCGGGCGCACCTCGCGCTCCTGCAGCACCCGCAGCAGTTTGACCTGCACCGAGAGGGGCATGTCGCCGATTTCGTCCAGGAAGAGGGTGCCGCCATCCGCGGCCCGGAACAGACCGGGATGGTCATGGGAAGCGCCGGTAAAGGAGCCCTTGCGGTGGCCGAACAGCTCCGACTCCAGCAGCTGCTCCGGGATCGCGCCGCAATCCAGGCCAACAAAAGGCCGATCGCTCCGTGGACTGGCCCTGTGTACGGAGCGCGCCAGCAGCTCTTTGCCGGTTCCGCTATCCCCCTTGATGAACAGGCTGGCATCGCTGCTGGCTATCATGCGCGCCTGACGCAGTACATCCTCCATCAGTGGACTGCGGGTGATGATCTCGGAGCGCCAGTCCTCCTCCTGCTGACCCGGCTCCGGGGTACCACCGGAGATCTGAAACGCCTTCTCCACCTGCTCCATGAGCTGCTGGGTGTCGAACGGCTTGGTGAGGAACCCGAACACACCACGCCTGGTAGCCGCCACCGCGTCCGGAATGGATCCGTGCGCGGTAAGGATGATCACCGGCAGGGCGGGATAGCGGCTGTGCACCGTTTCGAACAGGGACATCCCGTCCATACCCCCCATGCGCAGATCGGTGATGATTAGATAGGGCTGGAAACTAGCCATACAGGCGAGCGCCTTCTCGGCGCTCTCTACCGCCTGGATCTGGTAACCCGCCGACTCCAGCCGCAACGACAGCAGCCGCAGCAGGCTGGGATCGTCGTCCACCAGAAGGATCTTTTTCCCGTTGAGTTTGTTCACTGGCGCTCCCTGATGCTCCGCTCGATACGTTTCAACTCATCCAGTTTCCGGTTCAGCTCGCCAATCCTGGCCTCGGCGGCCTCCAACCGCTCCCTCAGCTGAAGCTGGTGCCGGACGGCTACCCTTGTCCTGCGCTGCTCTGCCAACTGACGTTGCAGAATCTCCGCCAGGCTGGTAAAGGCAGGCTCGTGCTCTCCAGGAGAAAGACACGGTTGCAAGAGCTTCGAGGTACGCTTTGCACTCGCCTTGGACGCCAGCGCGGGGCTGGTCAGCAACATTGCCACCCGCAAGCGTAGCTCGTCACACACTCCTTCGATTAACAAACCGTCCAAGCGCTTGTATTCCTGCCGCACCTGCTCAGACGGCCTGCGCGTAACGGCAGCTTGATAGGCCAGTAGCTCGGTAAGACGAGGGTCCTGTTCCACTACCACGGCGGGAACCGTCTCGGTGGCAGCAGACGGTGGATTGGCTTGTGGCATCCCCTCACAACCAGCCAGCAGCAGAGCAACGCAGATCCAGATCAGGGCGTTACGGGGCGTATAGATCCGTCTCATGTCAGATACAGCCATGACCTCTCCCGCACGAGACCAAACTCCTGCGAGCCGATTCCTCAAAGGCCGGCTACGCGTTTCTCCCTCGAGCGGGCAACGCCATCCTGCGCCCGCTTCTTTACGTTCATTGGCAACACAACCCGCAGATGCGCACCCTCACCACGCCCGGTTTCCACCACGTCGATGGTACCATAATGGGCAGTGACATACTCTCGCGCGATGGATAGCCCCAAGCCGGAGCCCTTGATATGGCTGTCGGTCTGGCGGCTGCCCTGGTAGAAAGCCTCGAACACATGCTTTCTGTCACCGGCCTCTATTCCTGGGCCGCTGTCTTTTACATCCACTATAACCCTGCCCCGCTCCCCTTTTACATCAATCCAGATACATCCGTCCACAGGTGTAAATTTGACCGCATTGGAGAGCAGATTATCCATTACCACGCGAATTTTGTCCCGATCCACCCTGCATAGAACGGGCTGTAGTTCAGTGACCAGCCGTACACTCTTCGCCTTGATCGTGGGCCGGTGATCCCGGATCACCTCCTCAATCAGCATTTTCATATCCACCTCCTGCACGAGCAGCCGTGGCGGCCGGGTCTGCATGGTGGTGCTGAAGCTGAGCAGATTTTCGATCAGATTCTGCAGCTTGAAGGTATTGGAGCGTAAAATATCGATGATCTCGCCCTGCTCGCTGTTCAGCGGTCCCACCACCCGGTCGCGCAGCAGCTCGGCGCTCTCGCGCATGGCGGTCAGCGGGGTCTTCAATTCATGGGATACGTGACGCAGAAAACGGGTCTTCTCCCGATCCACCTCCATCAGACGCTTGCGCAGCCACTCCAGCCGCTCCCCAAGATGACGCAGATCACGCGGACCGCTCACCCAGATTACCTGATCTGTCTTGGAGTTGCCCAGATTCTCGATTGCCTCCTCCATCTGCCTGATGGAGCGCGAGATGAACAGGGTATAGAATCCCGCTGTCAGCAGGGTAAACGGCACCAGGGCAACGGTGACCCAGAACAGAAACCGCTGGGCATCGGTGGCGGTCTTGCGCATTGCAGCCACCTCGTGCTCGATGAGCCGGTTGCTGTCTTTCTGGATGCCGGCCGCCATGTTGGCCAGTTCCCGGAAGCGCAGCGCCAGCTCCTCGCTGCTCGCGTAACCGCGTTTGCCGAGATTGGCGAACAGCTCCTGCTCCGCCGCTTGCAGGTGATCGATACGCTGCTGATAGACCCCGCCCAGCGACATCCTGGAGAGCTCGCGGATGGCCGTCCCGAATCGGTCGTGGCTGTCCCGGTACGCCTTGAGCAGGTTGTCGTCCCGGAGCACCACATACTGCCGCGCGGCCCGCTCCATCCCCTTGATCTGTTCGCCCAGCAACTGGCTGTTATGTATCGCCCGGGCGGCCTGATGAACCGCGGACTGGCTCTGGGTCACCAGATGGTCCACCCGCATGGCGGCGTAGATGAGAGCCGCAATGAGCGGCAGGGCAACCAGGGCGAAGCCGTACAGGATCACCCGCCGGGTGGATTTGGGACGAAAGCGTTCAAGAAACTCCATTGTCCATCTCCCCCTGCCACGCCGGCGGCGAGGGTTATCCGCCGTCGGGGCCGGGCGTGTCCGGTTTCAGGCCGAAGTGGCGATAGGCGTTGCTGGTGGCCACCCGCCCCCGCGGGGTGCGCATCATGAATCCCTGCTGGATGAGATAGGGCTCCAGCACATCCTCTATGGTGTCGCGCTCCTCACCGATGGCAGCCGCCAGGCTGTCCACCCCCACCGGACCGCCGTCGAACTTCTCGATCATGCTGAGCAGCAGCTTGCGGTCCATCATGTCGAAGCCGTGTGGATCTATGTCGAGCATGTCCAGCGCGCGCGCCGCCATCTGGCCGGTCACCCTGCCATCCCCCTTGATCTCGGCATAGTCGCGCACCCGGCGCAGCAGACGGTTGGCGATACGCGGGGTGCCGCGGGCGCGGCGGGCGATCTCGTAGGCGCCCTCCTCCTCCAGCTCCACCTGGAGAATACGGGCGGAGCGGGTGACTATGGTGCCCAGCTCCGCCACCGAGTAGAACTCCAGCCGCTGCACGATGCCAAACCGGTCGCGCAGCGGCGAAGTGAGCAGACCGGCGCGCGTGGTGGCCCCCACCAGGGTGAACGGTGGCAGATCCAGCTTGATGGAGCGCGCTGCCGGTCCCTCGCCTATCATGATGTCCAGCTGGTAGTCCTCCATGGCGGGATAGAGCACCTCCTCCACCACCGGACTGAGGCGGTGGATCTCGTCCACAAACAGCACGTCGCGGGGCTCCAGGTTGGTGAGCAGCGCCGCCAGATCGCCCGCCCGCTCCAGCACCGGTCCCGAGGTGTGGCGCATGTTGACCCCCAGCTCGTTGGCGATGATATGAGAGAGGGTGGTCTTGCCCAGTCCGGGGGGGCCGAAGATCAGCACATGATCCAGCGCCTCGCCGCGCTGCCGCGCCGCCCCGATGAAGATCTCCATCTGCTCCCGCACCCCCTGCTGGCCGATGTAGTCCGCCAGCCGGGCGGGGCGGATGGCCAGCTCCTGGGCCGGCTCCTCCTCCCGCGCGGCGGGATCCACCAGTCGATCGCTCTCGATCATGGGGCCTCCTATCGCATCGCCCGTTTCAGCGCCGTGCGGATGATCTCCTCGCTGGAGAGTCCGTCGCCCTCCACTCCATCCACCAGACGGCTCGCCTCCTGGGGCCGGTAGCCCAGCGCCTCCAGGGCGCTGCGGGCATCCTGGCGTGCATCACCCGCGGGCACCACGCTCGCCGGGCGGGAGGCGCTCCCGCCACCCGGGAGATGATCCGCGAGACGATCCCGCATCTCCACTATCAACCGCTCGGCGGTCTTCTTGCCGACCCCGGGTAGCCGTACCAGGCCGGCGCTGTCACCCTCCTCCACGGCGCGGGCGAACTCCTCCACCGAGCTTCCGGAGAGGATGGTCAGCGCCAGCTTGGGCCCTATGCCACTGATCCTGATCAGGGCGCGGAACAGGTGGCGCTCCGCGCCGGTGGAGAAACCGAATAGCAGGTGGGCGTCGTCGCGCACTACCAGATGGGTATGCAACACCACCTCCTGTCCCGGCTCCGGCAGCCGGTAGAAGGTGCTCATGGGGGCCTCCAGCTCATAGCCTACGCCGTTTACCTCGAGCAGCAGCGCCGGGGGCTGCTTCTCCACTATCCGCCCTGTCAGCCGGCCAATCATGGAGCCGTCCCGGTACCGGACAATGTCTGCCGTATATGGCAGTGGCACAGCGCTGCGGCCAGGGCGTCAGCGGCATCCGCCTGCGGAGCGGAGGAGAGATGAAGCAGTACCGTCACCATGTGTGTCACCTGCTCCTTGGTGGCGCGCCCGCGGCCCACTATGGAACGCTTGATCCGGGCCGGAGCGTATTCGCTGACGGGGATCTTCCGCACGGCGGCGGCGCAGATGGCAGCGCCACGCGCCTGTCCCAGCTTCAGGGCGGAACCGGCATTACGGTGCATGAACACGCTCTCCACGGCGACCTCATCGGGACGGTGCAGCATGATGATTTCGGTAAGCTCCTCGAAAATGCATTTCAGCCGCTCGGAGAGCGCCGCACTCCCCGTCCGGATACAGCCGCTGGCTACATAGCCTATGTGCTGGCCATCCAGATCCACCACACCGAATCCGGTCACCCGGGAACCGGGGTCGATCCCCAGGACGCGCAGTCTCATGCGGCTGTCTCAGCCGGCACTCTTCTCCAGCACCCCGGCCGGGATCTCGGCGTTGCTGTAAACGTTCTGCACATCGTCCAGATCCTCCAGGGCATCCACCAGACGCATAATCTTCTGGGCATCCTCCAACCCCAGGGTCACCGTGGTGGAGGGGTGCATGGTAACCTCCGCATACTCGGGTGTAAGCGCTGCCGCCTCCAGGGCCCGCTTCACCGCCGCGAAATCCTCCGCCCCGGTCAACACCTCGACGCTGCCGTCCTCACCGCTCACCACGTCCTCGGCCCCCGCCTCCAGGGCCACCTCCATAATCCGCTCCTCGTCACAGCCCGCCGCAAAGCCGATCACTCCCGCCTTGCTGAACAGGTATGCCACCGAGCCGCCCGTTCCCAGGTTTCCGCCCGCCTTGTTGAAGGCATGGCGTACCTCGGCAACGGTACGGTTCCGGTTGTCGGTCAGGCAGTCCACCATGACCGCCACGCCGTTGGGGCCATAGCCCTCATAGCGCACCTCCTCAAAATTCTCCCCCTCCTGGGCGCCCGAGCCGCGTTTTATGGCCCGTTCTATGGTGTCCTTGGCCATGTTACTGCCCAGCGCCTTGTCCACCGCCGCGCGCAGGCGCGGGTTGGCGGCCGGGTCGGGACCGCCCAGGCGGGCGGCGACGGTGATTTCGCGGATCAGCTTGGTAAACAGTTTGCCCCGCTTGGCATCCTGGGCGCCCTTGCGGTGCTGGATGTTGGCCCATTTACTGTGTCCTGCCATGACCTCCCCTCTCAAACAGCAAGATCGAACATGCGCTGCAGCGCAACCCGCGCCTGATCGGCATCCTCTTCCGGGACCGCGATGCGGTTCACCACCTCGCCCCTCACCAGGCCCTCCAGGGTCCACAGCAGGTGCTGGGGATCGATGCGGAACATGGTGGAGCACATGCAGACCATGGGAGACATGAACTGCACCGTGATGCCGCGCGGCTTCAGCTGCTGCTGCAGGCGGCTCACCATGTTCAGCTCGGTGCCCACCAGCCAGCGGCTCCCCGGTTCCCCGGACGATACGGTATTGAGAATGTATTCGGTGGAGCCCACGTAGTCGGACTTCTGGCACACCTCGAAGCGGCACTCCGGATGGGAGATCACCAGCGTATCGGGATGGCGCTCCTTGTAGCTGTCTATGTGTTCGGGGCGGAACATCTGGTGCACCGAGCAGAAGCCGTTCCACAGGATCATCTTCGCATCCCTGATCTGCTGTTCGCTGAGCCCGCCCAGCGGCTTGCGGAAGTCCCACACCACCATCTGCTCCAGGGGGATCCCCATCCCGTAGCCGGTGTTGCGCCCCAGATGCTGGTCAGGGAAAAACAGCACCTTGTCGCGCTGCCGGAACGCCCACTCGAGCACATGAGGTGCATTGGTGGAGGTGCAGACGATCCCCCCGTGACGGCCGCAGAACGCCTTGAGATCGGCTGCCGAGTTGATGTAGGTGACCGGGGTGACCTGCTCGTCCGGATCCAGCACCTCCGACAGCTCCTGCCAGACATCCTCCACCCTCTCCAGATCCGCCATGTCGGCCATGGAGCAGCCGGCGTTGAGGTCGGGCAGGATGGAGATCTGATCCGGCGCCGACATGATATCGGCCACCTCCGCCATGAAGTGCACGCCGCAGAACACTATGTACTCGGCGCTGGTCTGCGCCGCCTGGCGGGAGAGCTTGAGGGAGTCGCCGGTATAATCGGCATGGCGGAACACCTCCTCGCGCTGGTAGTGGTGCCCGAGGATCACCAGCCGCTCGCCCAGCTCCTGCCTGGCGGCCCGGATGCGCGCCTCCAGCTCCTCGTCGTCCAGCCGGCTATAGCCCTGAAGCGCCGTTGCGCTGCTGCTCATGGATAGTTCCTCTGTGGAGTGTGGATTGAATGCCGGTGTCCTATTTTACTATAAACGGGGCCGTAGCGCCGAATCATGCCGGTAACTGCCCACAATTACAGCAGCTCGGTATCCTCGTTTGAGTAGGGAGGACTGCAGCAGCAGAGGAACACCAGCGGATGGTCTCCGGTATTTCTTATGCTGTGCGGCGTGCGCGGTGGAATGCAGATAGTGTCACCGGCGGACACCGGGTAGCGTTCATCTCCCAGCCTCATTTCGCCGACTCCTGCAAGGATGTGGTAGAACTCTTCACTGCGAAGATGCCGGTGCAGCATGGTGCCGGCGCCGGGCGCCACGCTTGCTTCCGCCAGACTCTGGTTCCGGCAGGCGTGGCTGGCAGGGTGCATGAGCTCCCGGATGGTGGAGCCGTCCAGCGTCACAAATGGCTCGATGTTACGTCTGCTGGTCTTCAACCTGGGTTCCGCAATTGACCGCTCCGTTCCGTTCCGATACCAAGCTGCACCTTGTCCCGCACCCCCTGCATACGCACACTTCACCACCTTCGACTGCGGAATCCAGGTTCAAAGGGGATAGCCCTGATGCAGTTCGGGCATCACCACCCGGCTTCCCTTCAGATGGGCGGCAAAGCTGGACATGGCCTCCGGTTCCCCGTGTACCAGATAGGTGGTATCCGGCAGCCCGATGCGCCGGTACCAGGAGAGCAACTCATCCTGTCCCGCATGGGCGGAGAAACCTCCTATGGTGTAGATGCGCGCCTTGACCGGTATTTCGTCTCCAAACACGCGCACCCGCCTGGCACCGTCCACGATGCGCCGCGCCAGGGTGCCCCGGGCCGCATATCCCACAAATATCACCGAGCTGTCACGCCGCCACAGATTGTGCTTGAGATGGTGGCGCACCCGCCCGCCGGTGCACATCCCGGAACCGGCGATGATAACGGCGCCACCCTTGATACGGTTGATGGCGATGGACTCGGCGGTTTCGCGGGTAAGACTCAGACCGGGGAGGTCGAAGGGATCGTTGGCGTTGCGAAACAGCTCCAGTGCATCCCCGTCAAAGCACTCCGGATGGCGCCGGAAGATCTCGGTGGCCTTGATGGCCATGGGGGAGTCCAGGAACACCTGCAGGGAGGCGGGCAACTGCCCGGATTCCACCCCCTCGCGCAGATAGTAGAGAATCTCCTGGGCACGCTCCAGGGCAAAGCTGGGGATCACCACGTTACCACCACGGCGCATGGTATCGCTGATCGCCCCGTACAGCTCCTCGACCGAAGGTTGCAGCGACTTGTGGGAGCGATCCCCGTAGGTGGTCTCCATCACCACCACATCCGCCTCCTCCGGCGGGTTTGGATCCCGCAGGATGACCCGGCCGCTGTAGCCGAGATCCCCGGAAAAGAGCAGCCGCGGACCACCCTCCAGCTCCAGCAGGATACTGGCCGACCCCAGGATATGACCGGCGTCACGGAAGGTGACGCGGATCCCTTTGCATAGCTGCAGCGGTTCGCCGTAGGAGGCTGTCCGGCCGAAGAAATCCAGCGCGTTCAGGGCATCCAGCGTTGTATAGAGAGGGGTAACCTCCTCCGTGCGCCCGCGATGCCGCCGCGCCCGCCGCGTGGCGCGGGCCGCTTCCTCCTCCTCCAGTCCTGCCGCGTCCAGCATGACGATGCGGGCCAGCTCCCGCGACGCGGAGGTGGTAACTATCTCACCATGAAAACCGCGCCTGGCCAGCAGCGGAATGCGGCCACAGTGGTCCAGGTGGGCATGGGTCAGCAGCAGGTAGTCGATGCTCTCAGGATCGAAACCGAAGGGCCTCGCATTCTCCTCATCGAGCTCCCGCCCTCCCTGGTAGAGTCCGCAATCCACCAGCACCCGCCTGCCCCGATACTCCACCAAGTGACAGGAGCCGGTCACCCCCCGCGCGGCGCCATGAAACGAGATCTCCATTCCCGATATCCCTTCAGATGAACATCAGACCCGCCAGACCTCCCTCCCTGCGCACCACCACCGCGCGCATGTGGCGATCGGGAACCGGCGGCACTCTCCGGGGCAAATCGACGTCCAGCATCTCTCCCCGCCGCAACTCCAGATCGGAGGTTTCGATACACATGCCACCGCCGCTGATGTCCCTGGCGACGGTGGAACCGACCTCCCGCCCCCGTTTGGCGAGCCTCACCTGGAGGGAGACTGGGTGGCGTACCTGCAGACGATGCTCCATAGCTCACCTCCGGTGATTTCCTCGAAGGCCATATGGAAACTATAGAACAAATCCGGCTGCCGGGGACACAGCCATATTACCCATCACCTCCGAAGAGGCGCGACGGCACGCCTATGGGGCTTCCCCATTGTTGTGCACGGCTGACCCGTCGCCGGGATGTGGCTCCCCTTCGATCCGGGCAAGGCGACCGTTCTCGAAGTAGAGCTGCAGGGCGTAACGCTCCAGGGGAACATCCTTGCGTTTCAGGCTGTAATAGTAGTCCCAGCGATCCTGGTGAAAGGGATCACGCAGCAGAGGGGTCCCCAGGATTGCCCGGACCTGACGCTGGTCCATGCCAGGCTTCAGTCTCTCCACCATCTCCGGGGTGATCAGGTTACCCTGCTGAATGTCCACCCGGTGGATGCTGCATCCAACGGCAGAGGCCATCACCAGAGACAAAACCAGAACAATAATCTTTCGCATTTGGCTACCGCACCGCCAACATCTATAATGGGTTTCCGCATGGTACAGCTGGGAGGCTGGCGTGAAAAGCAGCAATCTGAAGGAAGTTGGCCTTAAGGTCACACTCCCCAGACTCAAGATCCTGGAGATTCTGGGGAAGTCCACCCGGCGCCACATGAGTGCCGAGGATGTCTACAAGGCGCTGCTGGAGGCGGGCGAGGAGATTGGCCTGGCCACGGTGTACCGCGTGCTGACCCAGTTCGAGGCCGCCGGGCTGGTGGAGCGGCACAACTTCGAGGGTGGTCAGGCGGTTTTCGAACTCAGCGAAGGGGAGCATCACGATCACCTGCTATGCGTCAAGTGCGGCCGGGTAGATGAGTTCATGGACGAGATCATCGAAAAACAGCAGCATGACATAGCGCAAAAGTTCGGCTACCGCATCACCGATCACTGTCTCTATATCTACGGAATCTGCCCCGACTGCCAGCGGCAGGAGTAGGCCCTACATATCCGGAGGGCGGCGCAACGCCGCGGCCCCGTCACCCTCCTCCGGTCAGTTTCAGATATTT
>DRMK01000221.1 GCA_011322575.1 Gammaproteobacteria bacterium | reverse complement strand
CTATCAGGAGGTGTTGCAGCAGGACGAGGATGCATGCTCCAAACTTTGCGTAACCTGCCCCTGATCCTGCTCCTGGGCGCATCTGCCACCTGGGGATTCGACTACTCTCCGGGGCTCTCTGCGGTGCCCTATCCGTTTCCCTCCACCCCCATGCCGGAGATTGGCAAACCGTACCGGGAACCGCTGTTCAATACCACCGTTACCAGGATCACCGATGTTCGCAACGGGTCGTTCCCTGCGCGGCTCAAGGGGCTCACCAACGAATACTCCCGCTACGATCCGGTGAATGCGGACGGGTCGCTGCTGCTGCTGCGCGGTACCGATGGCTCCTGGTATCTCTATGATCTGCGGAGTTCCCGCCTTGGCGGGAAGCTGTTCGACAGACGGGGCGATTTCGAGCCCCGTTGGCACGGTACCGATCCGGATCTGCTGTTTTTCGTCACGGGCAGCCGGTTCTATCGCTATGATGTACGGCGCGGGATAAAGAGCCTGATCCACGATTTCAAGACCACCTACCCCACGGCCAGTTTTATCCGGAGCGGCAAGGGAGAGAGCTCGCGGGACAGCCGCTACCGGGCCTTCATGGTGGTGCAGTATGACAACCGCAAACCTGCGGGACAGCGACGAACCCTGCTGGACATGGTGACCTTCGACACGGAGGAAAAGCGGGTGGTGGGAAGCTACCGCAAAATGGTAGGCCGCGTGCCCGCCACAATTCCCCGCACGGTCACCGTCTCCATGTCGGGGCGGTATGTGCTGGTAGAGTATATTCCGGAGATCAGGATCTATGATCTGCAATGGAGGGGCGAGAGGGTGTTTCCCGGTAGCTTTGGTCATGGCGATCTGGCCCTGGACCGGCGGGGCAGGGAGGTGTTCGTGGCCCAGGAGACCGCTACCGATCACATCACCATGGTGGATCTGGCCACGCTGAAACGGACCGATATTATGGAGATCCCGTTTCGCCATCCCCGCCTTGGCGGGGTCAGCTACCCCGGTTTCCATGTATCGGGAAACTCCCTGGAGACACCGGGGTGGGTGCTGGTCTCCACCTACGGCGGCGCGGAGCGCCCTTCGTTCTGGTCTGACGGCGCCATCTTTCTCCTGGAGTTGGTCAGGAACGGCCGTCACTGGCGCGTGGCCCACACCCGTTCCCGCACCATGCGCGGCAAGGGCAAAGACTACTGGGCGGAGGCGTTCGCCTCCATAGATCGCAGCGGGAGGCGGGTATTCTGGCCCTCCAACTGGGGTGTTTCCGAACCGGGCTACGTGGATCTCTACCAAGTGTCGCTGCCCGGCTCCTGGTACAGCGATCTGGGCAAGGGGCGTTGAATCTGCCGCTACCCTACTCGTAGTCGGTCCGGTTCACATATCCCCGCGAGCCTTCAAACGAGATCACCCTGCCCGGTACGCCTACCACCACCGCATTATCGGGCACATCTTTGGTAACCACGCAGTTGGCGCCGATGGCGGCGTTATTGCCCACCGTCACCCTGCCGATTATCTTGGCCCCGGGCCCTATGTAGACATTGTCACCTATGGTGGGGACCCCCTTGCGTTTGCCGCGGTTGGTCTGGGCGATGGTGACCACGTGGTTGAGGTTGCAGTTCTTGCCGATGGATGCGTCGGTGTTTACCACGATACCGCCGTAGTGGGCGATGTAGAAGCCGCTGCCTATGGGGGTGGCGGGTGATATGGAGATGCCGTACTTGAAACTGTAATGGCTGTGCAGAAGTCTGGCCAGGGGGGAGAGCGTGTATTTCAGAAGGGGGTTGTCCCGCAGGTAGCGGCAGCTGCGCAGCAAAAAGCAGTAGCGAAAGCCCGGTTCCCTGAGCAGATTCCGAAAGAACCCCTTGCAACCGCGCCGGCCGGTGATACGGTAGAGGTCGGAACACACCAGGAACCTGTACTGCCCGAACTCCATCCCCGCGCTACTCCTCCTGAAACAGGTCGATGAACTCCGTCGCCAGCCTCTTGCGATCTACCTTGCCATTGGGGTTGCGTGGCAGCAGCTCCCGGAACAGCACGGCGCCGGGCACCATGTAGCCAGGAAGGCGCCCCTTGCACACGGCAATAACGGCTTCGGCGCTGGGCTCTACCCCCTTTGCCGGTGTGGCCACCACCACGATCCCCTGGCCCAGCATGGGGTGCGGAACCCCGATGGCCACCGCCTCGGCAACCAGTCCGGAGTCGTACACCACCTCCTCTATCTCGGTGGGGCTTATGCGGTACCCGGAGCTCTTCAGCATCTCGTCACGGCGTCCCAGGAAGTAGAAGTAGCCATCCTCGTCCCGGTAAACAGTGTCTCCCGACCAGACCGCCATCTCCGGCAGCGGTGGTCCGGAATCCTGGCAGCGAAGCGGGCGGAACCTTTTTGCCGTCTCCTCTTCGTCGTTCCAGTAGCCCAGAGCCACCAGCGAGCCCCGATGCACCAGCTCTCCCGGCTCGTGGGGGGCGCACGGGGAGCCATCCTCACGCAGCACCATCACCTCCGCGTTGGGGATCGCCTTGCCCATGGAGCCGGGGCGCCTGTCGATCTCCCCCGGTGGCAACCAAGTGGAGCGGAACGCCTCCGTGAGCCCGTACATCAGGATCACCTTGGTCCGCGGCAGCGCGTTGCGCAGTCCCTGGAGGGTAGCCTGCGGGAGGGCGCCACCGGAGTTGGTGATGTAACGCAGGTGCTCGCCGACGCTCTCCGGCCAGGAGAACTGGGAAAGCTGGATCCAGAGGGGCGGAACTCCCGCCAGACCGGTGATCCGCTCCCGCTCCACCCAGTTGACCACCTCCTTGGGAAACAGGTAGTTCATGAGCACCGCGGTCGCCCCCTTCAGGAAGGAGGTGGTGACCTGGTTCAGGCCGTAGTCGAAGCTGAATGGCAGCAGACAGAGGAGGCGATCTTCGGCGGAGATCTCCAGATATTGCGCAACGCTCCCCGCTCCGGTGACCAGGTTTCTGTGGGAGAGTACCACACCTTTGGGACGGCCGGTGCTGCCGGAGGTGTAAAGGATTGCCGCCATGTCCGCGTCGATGCTCCTGTGGCCAGGATGTTCCGGTGCTTCCAGGAGCTGCCGCCAGGGCAGTATCTGGAGTCTGGGAGAAGAGGGAGGGGGAGGCCCTTCCTCCTGATCGGCCAGTATCACGGTGCGCAGGGCGCGGCACTCCTCCAGGGTGTTCTTGAGTATCCCGAACCGGTCGAGCGAGGTGATGAGCGTAGTTACGCCGCAGTCGCACAGGATGTGGCGCACCTGTTCCGCCTTGAGCAGCGGGTTTATGGGTACGAATACCCCCCCGGCGTTGGAGACGGCGAACAGGGAGATTACCTTCGACTGCGACTTGGGCAGATAGATCCCTACCCGCTCATGCCGTTTGAGGCCGCTCTCCATCAGCCCCGCCGCCACACTTCTGATACTGGTGGCCAGAGAGGCGTAGCTGATCTCCTGCTTCCTGTCCACCAGCGCAATGCTGTCCGGCTGTGTCTCCGCCGTTTGTAGCGGGATGTGGTGAAAGAGCATGGGTCGCGTCACTGTCTATCCGGGAGCGGGAAGTGAATGGGCCGTCAAGCCATTGTTTCGGTTTCGGACAGCTTTCTCTCCCACTCCAGAGCGCTTCTCACGATGAACTCCAGGTCGTCGTACTGCGGCCTCCAGCCGAACAGCTTGCGGATGCGTGTCGCATCGGCGATCAGCCTGGGGGGATCTCCGGCCCGGCGCGCTTCCTCAACTATCGGGAGCGGGGCGCCATTGACCTTCTGGACCATCTCCAGCACCTCGCGCACGCTGTAGCCGTGACCGTAGCCGCAATTTACCAGGGTCGAATCTCCCCCTTTGCGCAGGTACTCCAGGGCGTCGAGATGGGCCCGCGCCAGATCCTCCACGTGGATGTAGTCGCGCACCCCGGTGCCGTCCGGGGTGGGGTAGTCGGTGCCGAAGATGCTCACCTTCTCCCGTTTGCCCACCGCCGCCTCGCAGGCCACCTTGATCAGCAGGGTGGCGTTGGGGGTACGCTGCCCGATGCGCCCCTCGGGATCGGAGCCGGCAACGTTGAAGTAGCGCAGGATCACATGTTTCAGATCGCTGACCGCGGAGAGATCGCGCAGCATCCACTCCGACATCAGCTTGGAGGTGCCGTAGGGGTTGATGGGGGCGGTAGGGGTCTCTTCGGTGGCCAGCCCCTCCTCCGGGATCCCGTAGGTGGCGGCGGTGGAGGAGAAGATGAAGTTCCTCACCCCCGCCTCCTGGCAGCACTGCAGCAGGTTGCGCGTGTTGCAGGTGTTGTTGCCGTAGTACTTAAGCGGCTGCTCCACCGACTCCGGCACCACCAGGTGCGCCGCAAAGTGCATTACCGTATCGATGTCATGCTCCGCCAGCAGCCGGCTG